>CALWNV010000001.1 GCA_944382895.1 uncultured Clostridia bacterium
CAACACTTGTCCAAAATAACAGCGTTAAAAAACATTATAAAAATAAAAACTTGAAAACAAAGTAAAATCGATTGAGAACGTATGTTTATATTATCGCGATTATATTTTAACAAAAAAGATTTTTTATTAAACTATTGATTTCAAAGAAAAAATATTATATAATACTACCGTGATTTAGGAGGAAGAAAAATGAAATTAGGTATCGTCGGTTTGCCAAATGTCGGCAAAAGTACTTTATTTAACGCTATTACAAACACAAAAACGGCAGCGGCAGCAAATTATGCTTTTTGCACAATCGAGCCTAATATAGGGATAGTGAACGTTCCGGACGAAAGGCTCGATGTCTTGTCAAAAATGTACAACCCGAAAAAATATACACCCGCAACGGTTGAATTCGTTGATATCGCGGGGCTTGTGAGAGGGGCATCTAAAGGGGAGGGCCTCGGAAATAAATTTCTTTCGCATATACGGGAAGTGGATGCGATTATACATGTAGTACGCTGTTTTGACGATGAAAATATAATGCATGTTGAAAACACCGTAGATCCGGTCCGTGATATACAAACCATAAATCTTGAACTTATACTTGCAGATATGGAAACAGCGGAAAAACGACTTGAAAAAGCAAAAAAAGATGCAAAGAGCGGAGACAGGAACATAATCAAAAACGTCGAGCTTTTTGAAAGAGTAATAAAGACTTTAGAAGAAGAAAAGCCTATACGGTCAATGAGTCTTGACGAAGAGGAACTTAGAACCATTCTTCTTTCGGCTTTTCTTACCGCAAAGCCTGTAATATACGCGGCAAATATGAATGAACATGAATTTATATCTCCGCAAGAGAACGGCTATTTGAGCAAAGTAAAAGAATTTGCCGAAAAAGAGGGTTCAGCGGTTTTACCGATATGTGCGAAAGCCGAGGAAGAATTGTCTGAACTTGATGAAGAAGAAAAAAATTTTTTTCTTTCAGAACTAGGGCTCAAGGAAAGCGGGCTCTCAAGACTGATAAAGGCCTCATATTCACTTCTGGGGCTCATAAGTTTTTTAACCGCAGGCTCCGATGAAGTAAGAGCGTGGACAATAAAAAAAGGAACAAAGGCGCCTCAGGCGGCGGGAAAAATCCATTCGGATTTTGAAAGAGGATTTATACGTGCGGAAGTGATTGCGTTTGACGATCTTGTCGCAAGTAAAACAATGACAGAAGCGAAAGAAAGAGGGCTTGTACGTTCAGAAGGCAAAGATTATGTCATGAAAGACGGAGATGTGGTTTTATTCCGTTTTAACGTATGATAATAATTATACAAAAAGAGCGGAGACAGAAAAATTTCTGTTTCCGCTCTTTTACTTTTTATAAACAGACAAAAACCTTCTCAACTGAAAAACTCATATATTATCAACACGTATACTTCCCTTAACTATAACAAGCTTTATATTCAACTTATCATCAAGAACAAGGATATCAGCACTCTTTCCTTCCTCCAAAGAGCCTGTTTCCGAGTCAACACGTATAGCTTTAGCGGGATTTATCGTAACTGATTTAAGAGCCTGTTTAAACGGAATCCCATAAGAAATGACATTTTTGAACTCTTCGTACAAATTTGTAGTCGACGCGGCAATCGTACCGTCTTCCAATCTTGCTTTTCCGTCTTTCACATACACAATCTGTCCTCCGAGATCATACTCGCCATCATGAGAACCCGCGGCTCGCATACTGTCACTTACAATAACGGAATTGTCTTCGCCCAAAACGCTGAACGCTATGCGCAAAGCAGCCGGATGAATATGAAATCCATCACAGATAAGTTCCGCGCGCACACCTAATTGTCTGGTTTTATCAAAAACCGCACCTACCACTCCCGGCGCACGATGCGTGAGCCCTGACTGGGCATTATACAAATGCGTTACATGTCGGCATCCAAGCTCAAAAGCTTTGCATGTCTCATCATAGTCGGCGGCAGTATGTGCAACTGAAACGGGACAATACGGCTGAATATTTTTTATAAACTCCTCTGAACCATCACATTCAGGCGCAATATCTACAATCTTGATTATTCGGCCGCTCTCTTCGTAAAGACTCTGGAACTCTTTTCTGTCCGGATTTCTTACATAAGCACCATTCTGCGCACCCTTTTTCGACATAGCAATAAAAGGGCCTTCCATGTTCACCCCTTGGATATATGCGCCTTCAACTTCTTTCTGAGATTCTTTAACGTTTTCAAAAATCTCCAAAAGCTCTTCATGTGACAAAGTCATGGACGTTGGGCAAAACGACGTGATTCCGTTTTTAACAAGTGTTGCGCTCATGGTTTTCAATGCATCTACAGTTTTATCCCCTGTATCGCAACCGCCACAGCCATGTATGTGCATATCGATAAACCCGGGAACTACAGTATAACCCGATAAATCAATAGCCTCTTCACCGTCAAAACCGCGGCCTATCTTTTCTATACGCTGTCCGCTGATTTTTATATCCGCAGGCTCAGGCTCGAAATTTCCGTTCCATATTGTTGCATTTTTCAAAATCATTTTTTTCCCCTCCTTTGCTTTAACATGATATATTGGTTGACCGAGATCCGAAAAACGCTGTTCATACTCGGTCATTTCTTCATTATATATCCCGCTTTCGTGAAGATTTTCCGTATAATCGAACAAATCAAGCCCGCACGCAAGAAATTCTTTAACGGAAAAATCAAATAATTTTTTATTATCTGTTTTAAATTGAATTACTCCGCCCGGTTTCAGCAAACGCATATATATTTTCACAAAACCTCTGTATGTAAGCCTTCTCTTCGCGTTTTTATTACGCGGCCACGGATCAGAAAAATTAAGATATATGACATCGACAATCCCGGGGGAACAAAGGTTCTGTAAATCCTCTGCGTCTGCAAGAACAAACTTAAGATTGTCCAAGCCCAAAGAAGAAGCCTTTTCAATCGCCATCACCGCAACGTCTTCTACTTTTTCAAGAGCATAGAAATCACAATCGTTTTTTTCAGCGACCCCACAAGCAAACTTACCCTTCCCGCACCCTATCTCCACAAATAACGGTCTTTGCGACGGGGAAATCTTATCAGCAATATAACAAGAGTGTCTTTTAAGCCTCGCAGAAGTATTTTTCTTCTTTCGCGCTCTCATTAAAAAATCGAGATCCTTTCAAATATTTACATATTAAAGGTTGAATTATGCATTATTATGTGATATACTAATATTACTATATAATTATGAAAATTTCGTTACAAATGAGGAGCTTCCGATGAGAAAAGTTCTGAAAATCAGCATATTTTTATTTTTTTCGGCGATAGTTTTAAGCGTAGCCTTATTTTTCGGAATAAAATATTTTTCCGACCGCAAAGAGGAAAACAAAGAAAATGAGCAGACATTTGACAGAACCCCGCTCGACGCGGACTCTGTTTTCGGTGACTATATCTTTGAAAAAATAGTACGTGAAACACTTTCTCTCCCAGAAGGCGAAATAGATTTTGACGTACTTGCCGAGATAACGGAACTTGATCTTTCTTTTGAAGGAGCATCTCTTGACGAAAACAACAAAATTCAATCTCTAAGCGGGTTAAAACATTTTACAGGCCTGAAAAAACTGATAGTTGATAATAATATGTTTTCGTCCCTTTCCGGCATAGAGGCTTGTTCGGGTCTGGAATATCTTTCCGCTCAGGGATGCCGGATATACTCCGCAACAGAACTGGAAAATCTTACAGAGCTGAGATTTCTTAAACTTAAAAACAATGAAATAACAGACACTTCTTTTCTTAGCAATCTGACTAATCTTGAATATCTTAATCTTTCAGGCTGCCCTATTTCAGATCTTGAATTTCTAGCAGAAACTTCTTTACCCAACCTAAAAGAACTGTATATTGCTTCCACAGGCTTTACTGAAATGGAATGGATATATTTGTTATCCGGATTGGAAAAATTGGATGTTTCAGGAAATGAACTTAATGATGAGCTTCTAGTAGGATTAGAGCTTCTTACGAATCTTAAATATTTTAAAGCATCATCTCAAAACATTAAAACTATGAAAGTGTTTACCGACTGTAAAAATCTAAAAACTTTGATTTTAGATATAAACCAGATAACCGATCTTTCCGGTCTTGAAGAGCTTCAAAACCTTGAAGAACTTAATGTAAACTCAAACCTTATAAGAAAGATAGACACTCTTGCAAAAATGCCTAATTTAAAGAGAGTATATGCGAAAAACAATGAGATAACATCCTTTTCCCCGATATCGCATATAATATACGAAGAAGAAGATTTTTCCGAAAATCCGGGGAAAAGATAAAAATTTTCATAACACATGTAAAATTTATGTAAGGCAAAATCAAACATTCTATGATTTTACCATTATTGTATTGACATTTTATGGATTTAAGGTATAATATTTACAGAAAGGAGTGATAATTTATGAGTTCTCTTGAACTGCACAGCATAGATTTCCGTAAATTCATGGAAGCGGTAGATCAATGCAAAGGTGATGTTTACATCGTTACGGATGAAGGAGACAGGCTTAATCTCAAAAGCCAGTTTTGCCGACTTATAGGCATTGCGAAACTTGTTGAGGGCGGAATGATCAAATCGGCAAAAGTTGTATGCGAGAATCCTGAAGACGACAGCCTCTTGTTCCGTTTCAATCTTTACGGCGAAAAAGTTCTTGATAAAACAAACAAGGAGTAACCGGATAATGAAACATACTTCAGTCTGACTCTCTCGTCCTTCTAAAGGTCGGGAGAGCCTGATTTTTACAAAAATATCTTTCAGTTGGTTATCTTAATATAAAATTATTTTCAGACAGAAGGTGGATATTATCAAAAAAGACGTTGTAAAAGAACCTTCACTTTATATGATAGAAAACAATTTTGCAAAAGCTGAAATAAGCGATTTCGGCGCAACGCTTGTCTCTTTTTTTATCAATGGAAAAAACATCATACTGGGATATCCCGAGCTTTCCCGATATAAAAGCTGCGAAACGTATCTTGGGGCAACAGTGGGCAGATACGCAAACCGTATATCAAACGCAGAATTTACTCTCGATGGGAAAAAATATGCATTGACCGCAAACGATAAAAAACATACTCTGCACGGAGGTATCACAGGGTTCAGCAAGAAGATATGGGAAATAATAAATATAGACAAAAATTCCATACGTATGTCAATAAAAAGCAAAGACGGAGAAGGAGGCTTTCCCGGAAACATGTATACGGAAGTTGCTTTTTCCATCACAGAAAACCGATTAATTATTGATTATTTCGCTGTATCCGATAAGGACACACCAATCTGTCTCACAAATCATTCTTATTTTAACCTCGACGGCGAAAACAATGTTGAAAATACCATTCTGCAAATAAACGCCGATTATGTCAGTATAACCGACGAAGACCTTATACCCACAGGGAAAATAAATGTAACTGACTCTCCGTTTGATTTCCGTCACCCAAAAAAAATAGGCCAAGACATAAATACTCAAAACAAATATCTTAAAATGCAAAACGGCTATGATTGTAATTTTTTTCTTAACGGTATAAAAGCAGCGACTGCATTTTCGGAAAAAAACAAACTGATGATGAATGTATATACGGATATGCCTTGTCTTCAGCTGTATACCGGAAATTTTTTGTCTGGATCCGAATACGGAAGAGCCGGGAATTTAATCGGGTTCAGATCCGGCTTTTGCCTTGAAACACAATTTGCCCCCGACAGCCCTCATGCGGAAAATTTTGGAGGTTGCCTTTTAGAAAAGGGAGAAGAGTTCCGTACAAAAACTGTTTTTGAATTTTATATAAAATAAAATATTTTTTTACTCACACAAGAATTACAGAAAAATTTTTATTTAATTTATATAAAACAAACCGATAGATAATCAATATATCTATAATGTCTATAATATATACCGACATATCCATTGTTGTCTGTCTTCATGATAAATTTTATAACTACTGATTCCATCTTTTACAAATATTGAAAAAAATGAGCCAGACCGAACAAAATCTGTCTGGCTCATTTTGATATAAAATTTTAATTTATACTACTGATTCGGAAACTCGACAATAAAGCTTCAGTCATTAGATGTTCCGGGAGCAGCTATTTGAAGAGTAAGAGTGTTTTGCGTCTGATAAAGTTCAAGCAAAGATTCAAAAAGAGCTGCAGTTGTAACCGTGATCTTAGAATTCGCATCAGCTTTGTTCGCTTCTACTTCATCAAGCCCCTTGTTAACAAGTTTTTCAAAAGCGTCATAAGCTTCAACAAACATATCAAGGCATTCCTGCTGGATATCACTTATCTCAGCGCCGTCAAACATAGCAAGAAATTCATCTCTCATGAAAGCAAACTCATCAAGAAGAACTACCATCTGATTAAGAACTTCTTCAAGACCTATATCCTCATTTTCAGAGCCTGTATCTGCGATCTTAAGAGCGTCTTTAGCGTTGTAAATGTAAAGAACATATGTATACAGATCTTCTTCTGTCACAAGGGCTGAACCTTCTTTGAACTGAGCATATGCATCCTCATATGTTTTAATAGCAGTCTCAAGAAGTTGTACCGAATCAGACGTATAAACCGTCATATCGGTCTTTTCCATCCACTCTTTTATCTGATTATAAGCACGCTCATATTGTGTTACATCACCTTCGACGGTTGCCTGTAATATTTCATACGCGGCATAAACACCTTCGATCGCTGCTATAAACTGACTTTCCTTTGCTGTATATAAAGCAACTATAGCGTCGCCAGCCTCAAAGCATTTCATAAATACATTCCAGTCTTCATCTGCATAAAGACCATTCTGATACTCAAGAAGAGCCTTGTTGTATACGGCATCTTTATCATCTCTGTAATTCTTTCCGACATAAATAGCAGCACGGAAATCCTGAACATACCCGCTCATTTTTTCAGAATACATATATGTTTCAGCATATTCAGATGTCGGGTCACCGTTATCATCAAGAACTTTTACAATATCTTCTTCTTTAAGAGTTCCTTCCGCAATCTGTTTTTCAGCGTCAGTCTTGGAGATAAGATATGAGGAAGTCTCGGTCTTCACAGTATATCTCGGTTCAGTATCAAGGAAATATTTTATCTCATCGAGAGTTGCTGCCGGATTTTCATAAGCCGCATACGCACCGTCCACAAAAGTCCTCAGTGTGGTATATTCAGGACAATCTTCCTCTTTTGTTACATCCATCGTAGCATAGATTTCGTCAAATTCCCAACCATTTGACATATAAGGCTCCTGATATGTACGATAAAGAACATCATAAAGATACCCTCTGTATTTATTTACTTCTTTATCGCCTGTAAAAGGAACAAGTTTATCGTACGCTGCATAATAATCTTGTAGATTATAATACATTTCGGAACGTGTAGCTACAGCCAAATGGGAAAGAGGATATTCTTCAGTAACTTCAACATAATCCTCTATTTTCTCAATGGCCGCACGAAGAACTTCCCAGCTCTCTATAGTATAGTCTTCTCTTTTCACCTGTGAAAAAGGCCTATCTGAAAAATAAAGAGCATATTCGAGTCCTGTATAATTTCCTTTAGAGTAGTTTCCGCCTCCCCAGCGAATATTCAGAGTATCCTGAAACGCGGTATAAGGCTTGTTTGCATCACCGTAACCGTACTCCCCGGTTCCGTTACCGTCTTCATCGACGATTTCTACCCAGCCTCCGTAAAGCTCAACAAGAAACGCATCCATTTCATCAACATCTTTTCTTGATCTGACTTCTTTGGCTTGGGCGATTTTTTCTTCAAGCTCTACCGTCAAGGGGTGCTTCGTTTGCATCCCCTCAGGAAGATTCTGATAGTCATCGCGGGGAACCTGAGTTTCCGCTGTTTTAATAAAATCAGTAAGCTCTCCTACAAGCTTGCTCTGAGTCTTTCCCATTGTAGCCGCATAAGAAGGTATACTTATGACAGCAACCACAGAAGCAACAATGGCAAGAGCAAGGACAGCCGCTGCTACTCTTTTCTTCATTTTTGTGCTCCTCCTAAAAATTCCATATTTACTACCTTTTCAGGCAATATAATTATATTATAAAAAAACGATTTTTTCAATGTTTTTTTTGTGACATACAGGAATTCGTTAAAAATAAACAAATATATCATATTAAAAATAGCTATTTCGACGATGTTTCTGCTGTTTTTTCCAAAAAACTGTTAATTTTCGCCCTAAGAGAAAGCAACCATTCTCCGTTCTGAGGGTATTTGCTCATCGTTATTTTATAATCAAGACCTTCGTGAATAGTTTGCAGGACGGTTTCTCTCCCTAAAAATTTTTCAAGTGTCTGTAAAGCCCGGAGATCCCTCAATGCGTCGGCAAAAACTTCAAATCGTAACGATGAGATTGCGGAACCGTTGCTTGCCGGATAAACAACAAACGCATCACCAGAAGGGAAAGTGGCTCCAGCGGCAGTAACAAGATAAGGATTTATTTTTTCAAAAGAATTTTGAGTATTGTAAAAATTATATCCCCAATGTAAAAAACCTTTAACATTATAAATATACAATTGTACACCTATCATCCTATTACGAAATGAC
Organism: uncultured Clostridia bacterium; assembly: GCA_944382895.1. Lineage (GTDB taxonomy): Bacteria > Bacillota > Clostridia > Oscillospirales > UBA644 > QAKR01. Next base: position 8,548 of record CALWNV010000001.1, read on the forward strand.
GGCATACAAAAAAATCTATTTGACAATCCGTTATGATACTGCGCACAACAGTAATATGTCCAAAGTTCTTTTACATTTCTGAAAGCCTCTATCGCACTTGTAGAGGGAATAGGCGTCTCAACAAGGCCGTTTTCATAAAACTCATAGTCGGAAAGTGCGTCAAACGTACGAAATTCCGCACCTAAATGCTTTTTAATAAGGTCACTTGCAAAACGATATCTTTCTATAAACTGTGCAGCCGGTTCATCCGAAATATGAAAGTATGTATTTCCGGCAACACCTTTTTTTCTAAGGAAGTCAGTAAGCTCAGGTAAAAACATATTGAGAAAACTTGTATATTCCGGACTATCTGCCTCTGTATCCCATCCAAAAATACGCCTTTCTTCCCCGTTGACCTCAGCAACAATTTTCGGGCATGAGGTCACACCCCATTGAGTAAATAAATGTGAAATTTCAAAATACTCAATACCACAACGTTTTGCCGTATCTATCCACCTTCCAAGCTTATCAAAGTCAAACAGATACCCATCTTCTTTTTTCTTAACGACAACCAACTGCACCGTCAAACGTTCGGTTCCGGCAGCAGTATCAAGAGGAGGTGTAAATATCGGCGTCAATAACATGTTCATGCCGTGATCCACCGCAGTTTTGATATATGATTCCAAAATCTCCCAAAACTTTTCACTGAACACAGGTTCATTATAATAATGTGAAAGACAATCACAGTGAAGCCAATTGGTATATATCAAAGTTTGTGGATCAAGAACGACAGGAAGAACTTCAAGTTCAAGTTTTTCGCTTTCCGCCACTTTTTCATGAGTCTGGGGATTAAGAAAAATCAAACGAATATAATGTCTGCCCGGAAGAAGATTTGAAGAATCTATAGATATCCATAAAGAACACCATGCATCTTTTTTTGCAAAGACAACATGATTTTCTGCAGGGGAAAGGACATCAGGATATGTTTTATCCGGAGAAAATTCATAGCCTGTTTCTGTTTCCGCATCACTGTAAATTTCAAATTCGGAAGGTACCGAAAAAATATTTCTTACAGTGACAGCTTCGTCTATATCAGACTCAATCATAAATTTTAGGAACATATCATTTTCCGGACATATAGCGACCTGATAATTATAAAGATCATTCAAAAGCATAGTCGCAAATAAAAGCTCGCCGCCCGGATCAGTTTTCCCGAACACACGTGTGAGACTGTTTATATTTTTTATTATCATCACTGCTTCACCCTTACAAAAGCATATTTTCCGTTCGATTTAACATAAGCACAACCGTCAATGACACTGCCGACTTCATCAAAAACATATTCCATTACCATCTTACCGTCTTTATCAATAAATCCCCACAATCCGTTTTTTTCGACTGCGGCAAATGTCCCGGAAAAATCCATTGCCGCCGAAAATTGCAAAGGAATGACTTCGCTTCCCTGTCCATCAAGAAAACCCCATAACCCGTCGGAATAAACTCGGGCTCTGCCTTCTGTTACAGGGTATGCATAATTATAAAGCATTTCCGCAGCAGTCGACCCGTCTTTATTTATATATCCATAAAGGCTTTTCGTAGCGGAAATAGTTTTCCCTACCACAGCAAGACCTTCTGAGAAGGAGTACGCCTCATCATAAAGAGTATCAATTACTATCTCTCCGTTTTTGTCACAATATCCCCAATACAAATTGTTCTCCGCATCTGACACTCGGATCGCCGCAAATCCTTCCGAAAAAGGAAGCGCATCAGTAAATTTTGTATTTATAACAAGTTCTCCGGAAGAATCAAGAAACCCGCTCAGATGATTAGTGTCCGGGCTGAAAACCTCCACCAATCCTTCGCTAAATTTCTGCCCTTCTGACCATTTATTCTCTATGACCATATTTCCTGTACTATCAATATACCCGTACCCGTCATCCTTCTTGACTGCGGCAAAGCCTTCGGAAAATTCAAGAGCATCGGTAAACGAAAATTCTGTTAAAAGCTGTCCGCTTTTATCAATATAAGCATAATAATTCCCCTGTTTAACTGCAGCGAATCCTTCGGAAAATACAGAAGCCAAAGAATATTCCGGGTTTATTGAAAAATTTCCATCCGGATCTATAAATCCCCATTTCCCGTTGTTCCGATCCTGAACAGCACACAGTCCTTCGGAAAAACGCACAACTGCTGTATAAGAATAATCTATCGCAAGATCTCCCTCTACATTTATAAAACCCCACAGCCCGTCCTTTTTAACCGCGGCAAAACCTTCGGAAAAATTTTTTACATTCTCCCATTCGTACCCAGAAATCAATTCAAACGTATCTCCTTGGACTTCAGGGAACGACGAACACGAAGACGTAATAAAAAAGATACAGAAAAATAAAATGACAGATATAAGTTTTTTCATCGTAAGGCCCTTTCTTCTCAGATAGATCTTTCTTTATATGCATAATATAACCGTATATTTTATCCTTCGTTTTTGAAACCAACAGAATATCATACAGTTAAGAATTCTCTTTTATGTTTACAACACTGCACAAAATAAAAATATTATGTATTATTATAACATAACTACAGACAAAAATCAATGAAAAAACTGTAAGTTATATTGTGATTTGACAGATTTATTTTTTTCGGGACTCAAGTTGCGGCTAAAACATTTATACACCTATGTGACCATTGTAAATTCTTTCAAAATAAAATCTCAAAACAATAAAAACGATCCTGTAAAACAATATTACTTCTTTTATTATCTCACGCCCCTGTCAGAAATATATTCACAATGCTTCTGTTAAAAAACAAATTGCAGCTTTAGTATAAATTAAAATTCAAAGAACTTATCTGTGGTAAAGCTTTAATATACAAAGTTTTTTCCAAATTTAAAAAAAATCCTTTTTTTGCTATTGACCTTTTTTGAAATTAGTGATATATTATTATAAGAAAACATACGGGGTTTTTATTGTAAAATTTATAAACACCAAGCAAAAAAACAACAGCTGACGGATTCCGGATATCCGTATACTCAATATTTGTCCGGAAACATATAGGGGGGTGTGAACCGCAACGTGTTCAAAATGCGAAAAAGAGTCATTCTTGACTCAACGCAGATAATAGCTATCGGATTTATTGTTCTGATTTTGTTCGGAGCAGTTCTTCTTTCTCTGCCTGTTTCTTCCGCCAACGGGGAATATACAAATTTTCTTTCATGTATTTTTACTTCCACGTCTGCGTCATGCATAACGGGACTTGTAGTGGTGGATACCGTGACACACTGGAGTGTGTTCGGACAAATCGTTATTTTATTGCTTATTCAGATAGGCGGATTAGGATTTATGTCCCTGGCGACTTTTTTTTCTTTTCTCATACGCAAAAATATTTCTTTTAAGGAGAGAATGAGAGCTGCACAATCATTCAGTCTTTTCGAATTCAAAGGTGCGATACGGATAGTAAAACATATATTTTTAGGAACCTTATGCTTTGAAGGAGCCGGAGCTGTCATTTTAAGTGTAAGATTTATTCCGCATTTCGGAATAATCGACGGGATATGGAAAGGTATTTTTACTTCCGTTTCGGCTTTCTGCAACGCGGGCTTTGATCTTATGGGGAAATTTTCAGGAAAGTTCTCTTCCCTTACGGCGTTTTCCGACGATCTTGTCGTATGTATGACAGTAATGCTCCTTATCGTAATAGGAGGTCTCGGATTCATAGTTTGGGAAGAACTTTTCACGATAAGAAAATTTTCTAAATTTTCCTTATTTTCAAAACTGGCTATCATAACAACAGGTCTTCTCATATTATCCGGAGCCGTTTTGATTTTCATAACAGAAGTAACAAACCCGGAAACACTTAAGCCCATGTCTTTTAAAGGGCAGGTATTGTCCTCTCTCTTTCAGGCAATAACACCAAGGACAGCAGGATTCAATACAATAGATCTTGCCGCCATGCGTGACGCCTCAAAAGTAATCATGGTGGTTCTCATGTTTATAGGAGCAAATTCCGGATCTACAGGCGGAGGAATTAAAGTTTCAACCTTCTCAGTCATTGTTGTCGGTGTTTTATGCATTGCCCGGGGTAAAAAAGATGTCACGGCCTTTGAACGCAGAATATCGGAAGGAACTGTTTTCCGCGCGTTCGCGCTTGTTATCATGGCCGCTGCCGTACTTATCCTCTGCTCCGTAATGATTTGTTTTTTACAGCCTGAGCTTTCTTATACAGATGTAATATACGAATGCGTTTCAGCTTTTGGTACAGTAGGACTTACGCTGGGTATAACAACAGAACTTTCCGGGATTTCACAAATTATAATAATATTCCTGATGTATTTCGGCAGAGTAGGACTTCTGACACTTTCGTTTGCAATATTCAAACGTCAGCAAAGATCTCTGAATAAACTGCAATATCCGGAAGGAAAAGTCATAATAGGATAGGTGAAAAAAATGAAATCTTTTCTCGTAATAGGTTTAGGAAGATTTGGCAAAAGCGTTGCTCTTACCCTCACTGCTCTCGGAAACGAAGTTTTAGCAGTAGATAAAAACCCTGAAATCGTCGAGGAAGTCGCATCTCAGGTCACTCACGCGCTTTCAGGAGAATGTCGGGACAAGCAAACACTGGAAAGCTTGGGAGTAAGGAATTTTGACTGCGTAATAGTGGCAATTTCGGAAAGTGTGGAATCAAGTATACTTATAACACTGATGTTGAAAGATCTCGGAGCAAAATATGTTATAAACAAAGCTGCCACAGAAATACATGCAAGGATACTCAGACAAGTGGGCGCCGACAAAATAATTTTTCCGGAAATGGATATGGGAACCAAACTTGCTCAAAGATTGTCTTCAGCCGGAATACTTGATTTTATAGAGCTTTCTGACAAATATTCCATTGTCGAAATACAAATGCCTTCATCATGGGTTGGGAAAACATTGAGAGATCTTGATTTACGCGCGAACTACGGGATAAATGTAGTTGCTCTCAAAAACAATGAAAATCAGACCATCGACGTTTCTCCGAATCCAGACAAAGAATTTACAGAAAATGATGTTCTTGTCGTAATAGGCCTTAACTCCGATATTGCAAAGGTAACAAAGTGATCGCAGGGAAAATAACCGGACGGAAAGACATTCTCTTAAATGATGTCCTTGAAGCAAAAAAAGAGCCTTCGCAATCCGGATTTATAATCGAAGGCGCAAAATTTGTAGCAGATTGCTCTCCCGAACATATTAAGCAGGTTTTCGTGACAGACGCAGAAAAATACTCTGTGATCGTATCAAAATTTGAAAAAGTATATGAAGTATCCTCCTCAGTCGCAAGCAAAATTTCATCCGCGAAATCAGGACAGGAAGTTATTGCCCTTGCGGTAAAAAACAATCCCCCATGCCCGGAAAAACTTGTGATACTTGACCGTGTTCAGGACAGCGGGAATGTTGGGACCATAATACGAACCGCGTCGGCATTCGGTTTCGGAGTGATAGTTTCGGCAGATTCCGCCAACCCGTATTCAGTAAAAACAGCAAGAAGCTCCGCCGGGGCGATTTTATCTTGTTATGTACAAAAAAGTGATTTACCTCAAATAATCCCTGACCTGAAACGCAGAGGGGTTTATATATACTCGTCAGAGATTGACCGGTCCGCGACTCTTTTGAAAAACATTTCTCGAAATAAAACTTCTTTCGCGGTAATTATAGGAAACGAAGGCTGCGGCGTAAGTAAAACCATATCATCTTTTGCCGATGAAAAAATTTATATACCGATTGAAAAAGAAAACTCACTTAATGCATCAATAGCCGACGCAATAATAATGTACGAAACAAACTCATAACCTGCTGTTTCCAAGCATGACAGGAGGCCGCAAGTGAACGATTTATATATTCTCTGGCTCTTATCTCTTTCACCAAAACAGTTTCTTCCCAGAAATTATAAACTGATAAAACTTTGCAAAGACGGGAAAGACCTTTACGAAAAATGTGACGGAGGTCTTGATAAAGGATTTTTTTCCGAAAAAGACAGAAAAGAGCTTTCATCACGACCTCTTGACAAAGCTCGCTTCCTTTTAGACAAATATAAAAAAGACGGGATAAACATAATCTCGTATTATGACAATTCCTATCCTTCTTTTTTAAAAGAAATCTCTACTCCGCCGCCCGCTCTTTTTGTAAAAGGTAAACTTCCCGATACATGTGAAAACCCGTCTATTACTATAGTCGGGACACGAAACTGTACGGAAGAAGGACGAAAAAACGCGGCAAGATTTTCTTACGCTCTCTCAGAAATGGGGTTTTCTGTCGTCAGCGGCATGGCAAGAGGAATCGACACATATGCGCATAAAGGATGTCTTTTTTCGGGGAAAAGACCTACCGTCGCTGTCCTTGCCGGAGGTGTCGACAATATATATCCTCCTGAAAACAAAGAACTTTATAACGCTATAACGGAAAGCGGTGCGGTCATAAGCGAAGCACTACCCGGAACACCTCCCATTAAAGCGTTTTTTCCAATACGAAACAGAATTTTAAGCGCAATAACATTCGGCACGCTTATAATAGAAACGGCTATAGAAGGCGGAAGCCTTATCACCGCAAAATACGCCCTTGAACAAAACAAACTTATTTTCGCCGTTCCCGGAGGGCTGAACGCAGCAAAAAGCAAAGGAACTAACGCACTTATAAAAGAAGGCGCAATTCTTTGCAATGGAATTTCTTGCGTCATTGAAGAATATTATCCCATATATGGCGATAAAATAAAGATTGCATGGGAACAGGAAATAAAAAAAAGAAATACCGAAGTGAAAAAAAGAAATGCAAATAAAATTGAAACTCTTGATGAAAACGAAAAAAAAATATATCATATGCTCAAAGAAGAGCCGTTATCAGCGGATAAAATAAGCGAAAAGACCAATCTTTCAATAAATACGACCATTGCACTTTTACAAAATATGGAAATAAACGAAATCATAAAGCCTATCAAAGGCGGACTGTATATAGTAAGACTGTAAGGAGAAATTTTATGCCGAAAACATCAACAACCAAGACAACGGCAAACAGAAAAAAAACTCTTGTAATAGTTGAGTCCCCGTCAAAAATCCGGACGATAAAAAAAGTTCTGGGCTCCAACTATGAAGTATTATCCTCAAAAGGACATATCCGAGATCTTCCCGCCTCGAAACTCGGAGTTGACATACAACATGGTTTTACACCAGAATATGTTGTTCCTCGTAAAGACGGAAAAGCGGCACTGCTCAAAGAGCTGAAAAAAGAAGCGGAAAAAAGTAAAAACGTATATCTCGCAACTGACCCTGACAGAGAAGGGGAAGCCATTGCGTGGCATCTGTCAACACTTCTTGGTCTCGATCCGGATACTGATATACGCGTATCTTTTGATGAAATCACGGAAAAAACCATTAAATCAAGGATAAAAGAACCTACACACATTGATAAAAATCTGGTTTATTCGCAACAGGCACGCAGAGTTCTTGACAGGATCGTAGGTTATAAACTCAGCCCTTTTTTATGGAAAAAAGTCAAAAGAGGTCTTTCCGCAGGAAGAGTTCAATCTGTCGCCACACGTATGGTTGTAGACAGGGAGAGAGAAATAGAGGCGTTTGTTCCTCAGGAATTCTGGAACCTTGACGCGGTTTTGAAAAAAGGCAACAAAATATTTGTTGCAAGATTTTATGGAAATCCTAAAAAGAAAACTATAGAAAACAAACAACAGCTTGACCAGATTTTATCGGAAACAAACGGCGCGGAATTTATAATAGACAAAATCAGACGTCAGCAGAAAACAAAAATACCCAAACCGCCTTTTACGACCAGCTCATTACAACAAGATGCGTCTGTAAGATTGAACATGCGTCCGCAAAAAACAATGAGTGTCGCACAAAGTCTTTATGAAGGTGTCGAAATACAGGGTAAAGGTCTTTCAGGTCTTATAACATATATGCGAACAGATAGCCTGCGGCTGTCCGACGAAGCGCGTTTTGCAGCCAAGGATTTCATACTCAAAAAATACGGAGAAGAATTTTATCCCTCATCTCCACGTATTTTCAAAACAAAAAGTACCGCCCAGGACGCACATGAGGCGATTCGACCGACAGATGTAAACCTTACTCCCGAATCTGTCAAAAGCAGCCTCAGTTCAGATCAGTATCGGCTGTATAAACTTATCTGGGAAAGATTTGTAGCCAGTCAAATGGCTTCCGCAATTTATGACACGATCTCCGTAGACGTAAAAGCAAATAATTGCATTTTCAAGGCCGGCGACTCAAAAATAACAGTAAAAGGGTTTACCGTCCTTTATAACTATGAAGATGAAACTGAAGAAAATACCGGAAACCTTCCTATGCTCGAATAAGTAGATAAGCCACAACTAACAGTTCTCAATTACCCTCATTAATTCACTCCGCCGCCGCCGAGATATACAGAAGCCTCCCTTATTAAAGCATTAGAAGAAAACGGGATAGGCAGACCTTCCACATACGCTCCGACTATAAGCACTATAATTGAACGTGACTATGTTGAAAAAAAAGACAAGATTCTCATCCCGACTCAGATGGGATTTATAACAACAGATCTTATGACTGAAAATTTCAAAGACATAGTAGACTTAAAATTCACGGCGGAGATGGAAGAAAAACTGGATAAAATCGAACATGGGGAAAAAACATATCTCAATGTTCTCGAGGACTTTTATTCCGGGTTTGAAAAATCCCTCAGGGAAGCAGAAAAAAACATGGAAAATGTCCATATAAATATTCCGGACGAGGTCAGCGATGTCACTTGTGATCTGTGTGGGGCAAAAATGGTATATAAAAACGGACGTTTCGGTAAATTTCTTGCCTGCCCCAATTTTCCGGCATGCAGAAACACGAAAGCCATTATAAATTACGCGGACGGTGCATGCCCGAAATGCGGAGCCCGGATCGTGATACGCAGATCTCCGAAAGGGAAAACGTATTATGCATGTGAAAGACCTCGCGAGGAATGCGGTTTTATGTCTTGGGACGCACCGACAAAAGAGACCTGCCCTCAATGCGGTAAAACGCTTTTTAAGGGAATAAGCAGAGTTAAACATTGTCTGAATGAAAACTGCGGATATACGCAAAAGAAGAAAACAGATGAAAAAAGTTAACGTTATCGGCGCTGGATTTGCGGGGAGTGAAGCCGCATATCAACTTGCAAAAAGAGGAGTAAAAGTTACTCTTTACGAAATGAAACCGAAAAAAAAGACCCCCGCACATTCATCAGATTCTTTTTGTGAGTTGTGCTGTTCAAACTCTTTCCGGGCCGAAGGGCTTAGGAATGCCGTCGGTCTTTTGAAAGAAGAGATGAGATATCTTGACAGCATTGTAATGAAATGCGCGGACAAGACACGTGTTCCCGCCGGAGGAGCGCTTGCAGTAGACAGAAAAGCCTTTTCGGAAGCGGTAACTTATGAATTAAGACAAAATCCTAATATAGAAATTGTCGAAAAAGAAATTTCCTCTCTTGATTTCGAGGAAAACACAATAGTTGCCACAGGCCCTTTGACAAGCGATATATTATCAAAAGAAATAGAATCTCTGTTAGGCGTAAACTATCTTTATTTTTTTGATGCAGCCGCTCCTGTTATAACAGCGGAAAGCATAGATATGACAAAAGCTTTTTTTGCCTCACGCTACGGAAAAGGAACGCCCGATTATATAAATTGTCCTATGACAAAAGAAGAATATGATGTTTTTTATAAAGCCCTTATCACTGCAGAAAAAGTAAAACTTCACGGTTTTGAAAACAATAAGGTCTTTGAGGGTTGCATGCCTGTTGAAGAAATGGCGGCTCGAGGACACGACACATTGCTTTTCGGGCCACTGAAACCAGTAGGTCTTTTCGATCCCAGAACAAAAATCAAACCAACAGCTGTAGTTCAGCTTCGCAGAGATAACGCTGCGGCATCGCTTTATAATCTCGTAGGGTTTCAAACACATCTCACTTTTAAAGAACAAAAGAGAGTTTTTTCGCTTATTCCAGGGCTTGAGAGCGCAGAATTTGTCAGATACGGCGTGATGCACCGAAATACATTTATAAACTCACCGGAGCTTCTTACAAACACTTATTCCCTCAAGAAAAAACCGGGGCTCTTTTTTGCGGGGCAAATGACAGGGGTCGAGGGATACATAGAAAGCGCGGCATCGGGATTAGTGGCCGGAATAAACGCAGATCCAGACAGACAAAAACCTTTTGTATTCCCCCGGGAAACCGCTATAGGGGCTTTGGCTCATTATATTTCATCCGCAGAAAAAGAAACCTTTCAGCCCATGAACATTAACTTCGGGCTTATTCCTCCGCTTGAACAAAAAAGTAAAAAGCTTAAAAAAAGCGATAAATACGAACTCATATCACAAAGAAGTTTAGAAATAATAAAGAGGTTAGAACTATGAAAATCATTGTAGACGGAATGGGCGGAGACAACGCGCCTCTCGCTGTTTTACAGGGTTGCGCACAAGCAGTGACCGAATACGGCGTGGAAATTATAATAACCGGAAAAAAACAAGAACTTGAGCGTCTGATGGAAGAAAACGAAATTTCCCGTCAAAACATCTCTATCATCGACGCTCCGACAGTAATTTCCATGGAAGACGATCCTATTTCTGTTGTAAAAGACAAAAGAAATTCCTCAATGGGCCTCGCGTTTGATCTGCTTAAGAACGGAGACGGCGACGCAATGCTCAGCGCCGGGAACACCGGAGCATTGCTTACAGGAGCCACCCTAATTGTTAAAAGAATAGACGGGGTGAAAAGAGCGGCTCTCGCTCCTGTCATTCCGAATAAAAGCGGTCTCGTGATGCTTATCGACAGCGGAGCAACAGTAGACTGCAGGCCGGAGTTCCTTGAGCAATACGGCCTTATGGGTTCTGTTTATATGAAAAAAATGTATGATATTACAAACCCGCGTGTAGGGTTAGCAAATAACGGGACTGAAGACTGCAAGGGAACAGACCTGTATATTGCGTCCAACAAGCTTCTACGTGAAAACAAAAATATAAATTTCGTAGGGAATGTTGAAGGCAGAGGACTTATGCTTGGAGAATGCGATGTCTATGTTTCTGACGGATTTACCGGAAATCTTATTCTCAAAACAGTCGAAGGAACTTCTCTGTTCTTTCTTGATTTTATGAAAAAACTTTTCGGAAAAAGTATCATCTCAAAACTTGCGGCGGTTTTGGTAATGAAAGACATCAAAGCCTTTAAAAAGAAATCCGATTATAAAGAGATAGGCGGAGCTGCTCTTCTTGGGATTTCCAAACCTGTCATAAAAGCGCATGGGAGCAGTGATGCAAAAGCGATAAAAAATGCGATAAACCAAGCAAAAATATTTGCATCCTCTGAAATAATTGAAGAAATTTCGGAAAATATAAAACAGAGGTGATTTTTATCCATGATCGAGCAGGTATATGATATAATCAACGATATTTTTGAGCCATCCTGTGAGCTTTCAGAACACACACTGTTTGACGAAGATCTTTTTGCAGACGAACAAGATATGCAGGAGCTTTTTCTGATAATTGAAGAAGAATTCGACATTCTTACCGACGATGACGATATAAAAAAAATACTGACTGTAGGAGATCTGGTCAATTATATCAACGAATGTAAGGAAAAATTCTGATGGATGCCCTTATAAAACTTGAAGAAAAAATAAAATACGACTTTTCCGACAAAGAACTTCTGCTTACCGCACTTACACATTCATCATACCACAATGAGCATAAAAAAGACAGCGAATGCAATGAACGGTTGGAATTTCTTGGGGATTCCGTATTATCCGTAATTTGTTCCGAGTTTCTTTATTCAAAAGCAAAAGGGGACGAAGGCGACCTCTCCCGCTTACGTGCGGCTCTGGTATGTGAGGAAGCTTTATGCGAATACGCGTCGGAAATAGGACTGGGAACATACATATATCTGGGCAAAGGCGAGCAAAAAGGAGGAAGGATGCGTCCGTCAATTTTAGCGGATGCGACCGAAGCCCTTTTAGGGGCAATATATTTAGACGGAGGTCTTAGACACGCAAAAAAATTTATTCTTCCGTTTTTGAAAGAAAAATATTCCTCAATCAGGAACGCAAGAGATTATAAATCCATTCTGCAAGAAGTCATACAGAAAAACCCCGGTGAAAAACTTTCTTATTCAATAGTTTCCGAACAGGGACCGGCTCATGACAGAGTCTTTGTCTGTGCCGCTTATATAAACTCCAACGAAATGACAACAGGAACAGGGAAAACCAAAAAAGCCGCCGAACAGGAAGCTGCAAAGAACTTGCTCTCTGTCATGGGTATTTCAACATGAAGCATGCATCTATACCTCTTTTTATCCCCCACCTCGCTTGTAAAAACGATTGCATTTTCTGTAACCAAAAAAGGATTGCCGGTACAGTTGTTCCGCCCTCGGATCCATACGGTTTTTTTACCTCGGCCCTAAAAAACATTCATAAAGACTTTACAAAAACAGATCTTGCCTTTTTCGGGGGAAGTTTTACAGGCCTTGAAGAAAAAGACATGATTTTTTACCTTGACGCTGCCGCGCGTGTAAAAAAAGAGAATCCTTCGGTTACAGGTATACGGCTTTCTACTCGCCCGGACTATATCTCGGAAAAAATATTGAATACCCTCGCCATGTACGGAGTGTCGACAATAGAGCTCGGCGCTCAAAGCATGAATGATGACGTTCTTAAACGTTCAAACAGAAACCATTCAAGTGCCGATACCGAAAAGGCAGCACTCATGATAAAAAACCACGGGTTTGAGCTTGTGCTTCAATTTATGCCGGGTCTGCCCGGCGATACAGATGAAACAATTCTTATTACCGCGGAAAAAATTGCAAGGCTCAAGCCTGACGCAGTAAGAATATATCCCTGTGTAGTAATAAAAGACACCGCGCTGGAAGACGAATATTTTGCCGGCAATTTCACGCCTCTTTCAACAAAACACGCGGTTGAACTGTGCGCAAACATGGTTTTACTATTTGAAAGGCACAATATAAATATAATACGGATAGGGTTACACTCATCGGACCTAATGAAAAACCAAAGCGTTGTGGCAGGCCCGTTTCATCCGGCATTCGGCGAATTGGTATTTCAAAGAATTTTTTATCTTAACGCATTAAAACTTATCTCTTTGGATCCACCGAAAGAAAATACCGTATTATATGTGGCTCCGGGAAACACTTCTAAAATGACAGGCCGGAAAAAAGAAAACCTTATTCTTTTGCAAAAGACTTTCAAAGTATCTTTTTCTGTAAAAGAATGTCCATCGCTTAAAAAATATGATATTAAGAGAGGTCCCCGATGAAAAAACATCTTGTTTTCGGACTTGCGCTTGTCTCGCTTATAATTTTTCAATCATTCAAGCTTCCGTCCTCAGAAACTTTACGCATAGATCTTACTCCTGATTTTCTTGGATTCATCCTGATATATCTCGGGCTTGAAAAGATTTCTTACAGACACAGATTTCTCCGGGAACTGTCTTCCATTGCAGTATTTTTCGCAGTGATTTCTTTTCTGACATTTGCCGCCCAACTTGCCCCCATCTATGCAACGGCCTTTACAGGAGAGCTTAAGTTTATAGCGGTTGTTGTAGCATGGATAGCTTCTCTGTACGAAAAATTTGAATTTATGTTCTTGGCGGTTTATATGCTTTATATAGCGATATTTTGCATCGCATTTGCGAGAGAAACTTGGGAAAAGGTCAGCATTGCCCCGAAAACCCGTGTATTTTCAAAGAAAAACCAATATGGCGATACTATTTATTCCAGCATGGCTTACCGACTTTTTTTCTGGCTCTCGATCTGCTTTTCTGTTTTGTTTTTTGCAGCGACCGGGTTTTGCGTATTCTATTGTTTTACTGAAATAAACATATATATTCTTGGCATTGAAACAGGTCTATGGATAATTTTACTTCCTGTAAGTATTTTATTTGTCATATATGAAAACACAACCGTAAACATGCTGAAAAATGACTCGGAATAACACATCCGTCATATAAAACGGAGGATGATATTGTGCAAACAAAAAAACTCTCCGTCCAGAACGCGATTATAGACGCTGCGGCGGAAGAATTCTTCAAATACGGGTTTCGCGGGGCATCAATGCGTCGCATGGCAAAAAACGCAGGAACAGGGATAGGAAACTTTTATAATTATTTTAAGGGAAAAAACGAAATATTTGCGTATATCGTCTCCGAACAATACGCAAAAACACAAATTATTATCTCCCGGACCGTATCAGAAAAACCGGAGATAGATTTCAACAGTATACGAGATATCCGTTTATTCTGTCAGGAATTTCGACATTGGCTGATGCGGGCGGAACCTTTGTTCAACAGAAAAATGTTTCTTTTGCTCGCAAGGAGCGAAGGGACCCCCTTTCAATCCGTGAAAGATGAAATAGTTACAGGGCTCACCCAAATATTTACTTCATTTTTTGATTTTCGAAAAAACGCCGAGATTGTTCCTCCTTCGCTTTTTTTCGAGCATATAATAAATAACCTTATTCAAATAGCGGAAAATCAGTATAAATCAGCGCACGTCCGTCAAATAGCATTTAACCATTTTTACTCTTCGTGTCTGGGATATATACTTTGTTCGATAAATATATAAAAAATCAGGGATGGTATTGATATGGACTTTTCTAACAGGATCGCTTCACTTAAACCCTCGGCTATACGTGAGATATTCAAAGTTCTCGGAGACAAATCAATTATATCGTTTGCTGGAGGTAACCCTGATCCGGCAACATTTCCGGCAAAAGAAATGGGGGATATTGCCGGAGAATTGTTCCGGACCCGCCCGGAAGACGCTTTGCAATACAGTATAACAGAAGGCTATCCCCCTCTTCGCAAACAGCTTTCTGAAAGGATGAAGATAAAATTCGGAATAGGCAGGGAATTTGACGAAACGATAATAGTTACAGGCGGTCAACAGGGTCTGGATTTAACCTGTAAAGTTCTTTGCAACGAGGGAGATGTCGTTATTTGCGAAGAGCCGTCATTCATAGGCGCGCTAAATTGCTTCAGGGCAACCGGCGCGAACCTTGCGGGAATCGAAATGGAACCGGACGGAATGAACATTGAAAAGCTTGAACATGTACTGAAAACAGAAAAACGCGCAAAAATGATATACATCATTCCCACTTTTCAAAACCCTATGGGGATAACAACATCGGAAAAAAAACGAGAGCAGATATATTTTCTTGCAAAAAAATACGGCGTTATCATACTTGAGGATAATCCCTACGGGGAACTCAGGTTTGCCGGGGAAGATATACCAACACTCAAATCACGCGACGAAAACGGAATCGTCATATATTGCAGTTCGTTTTCAAAAATACTTTCTCCCGGCATGAGAATGGGATATGTTTGCGCGCCTAAGCCTATAATTGAAAAAATGGTTGTGGCAAAACAAGTAAATGATGTCCATACAAACATTTTTTTCCAAATGACGGTAAGCGAATATCTTTCAAGGGAAAATATTGATCTGCATATAGAAGAAAACAGAAAAATATATAAAGAAAAAGCAGGTCGGATGCTTTCAAAAATGGATGAAACTTTCCCGGAAGACGTTACATATACGCGGCCTGAGGGAGGCCTGTTTATTTGGTGTGATTTGGGACACGGAATAAACACAAATGAATTTTCCGTCAAACTTCTTCAAAAAAAAGTCGCAGTCGTCCCTGGCTCCGCATTCCTATGTAATGAAAACGCCGTATCTTCGGCAATACGGCTCAATTATTCTATGCCTTCATACGATCAGATAGACCTTGGGATAAGCAAGATAGCGGAACTTATAAAAGAGGAAATTGGCCGATAAGGAAAGGAAACATATATATGACGACAGACGGCAAAAAAACCATCTTAAGCGGAATCAAACCTACCGGTAATCTTAATATCGGAGGATACTTAGGTGCAGTTAAAAACTGGGTTGAACTTCAAAATGAATACAACTGTTTTTACTGTATAGCGGATCTTCATGCGCTTACAATACGTATAGATCCTTCCATGCTTAGAAAAAATGCTTTGGAACTTTTTGCTCTTTATATTGCCTGTGGGATAGACCCTGAAAAAAATATATTGTTTTTTCAGAGCCACGTGTCTCAACATTCTGAACTTTCGTGGGTTCTTGACTGTTACACAATGTTTGGAGAACTCTCACGCATGACGCAGTTCAAGGATAAATCAGCGAAAAACACACAAAATGTGAACGCGGGATTATTTACATACCCTGTATTGATGGCAGCTGATATTCTGCTTTATCAGGCAGACCTTGTCCCCGTAGGAGAAGATCAACGGCAGCATCTTGAAATATGCAGAGATATCGCCTCACGCTTTAACTCTGTTTACGGTGAAGTTTTTACTCTTCCCGAAGCGTATACACCTAAAGTCGGGGCCAGGATAAAATCTTTGACATCTCCCACACAAAAAATGTCAAAAAGTGACGATGATGAAAACGGAACCATCAATCTCCTTGACAACAAAGACACTGTTATCCGAAAATTTAAAAAAGCCGTCACGGACAGCCAGGCTTGCGTAAAGTTTTCCGAGGGGAAAGACGGAATCAACAACCTTATCACCATATATTCTGCGGTCACGGGAAAAACTTTCACGGAGATTGAAAACGAATTCAGCGGTCGCGGATACGGAGAATTCAAGCTTACCGTAGGAGAAGCAGTCGCGGATATGCTTTCGCCCATTCAGGAAAAATATAAAACCCTTATTTCGGACAAAGCACAGCTTGAAAAAATATACAGAAACGGCGCGGATAAAGCCAGATACACAGCAAATAAAACTCTCTCTAAAGTCTACAGAAAGGTCGGGCTGGTTTCCAGATGAACAATGTAACCATGACCGTAAAAAGGCCAAAAATAAGAAACCTTATCAGGCAACTTGTTTTTGCCGCATTGACTGCTGCGTGTGTTTTGGGTATTGCGGCGCTGTATATACAACAACCCAAAACTGATTTTTATAAAATATTGTGTGTTGTTTTATTTTCATTTTTTTCCATTGCTCTTGCCTTTACCCTTACCGCTTTTCTCAATGCGGTACGAAACCTTTTTTCCGGACCGACAGTTATTCTGACAAATAAAAAAATCAATGTTTTTTATTACGGTGATATTTTGCTGTCTGATATTACCGGGATCACAGTCGATAAAAATGAAAAGACCATGTGTGTTACTTTAGTTTCGGGAAAAGAAATAACGATAAAAAAAATGTGGGTAGATATTCCGCTTGAAACGCTGAAATATGCAATAAGTATAAGAGTATGAACATCGAAGGGATAATAGAAAAAATCATATATAAAAATACCGACAACGGCTATACGGTTCTTGAAATGACCAGCGAAGGCAATTCCGTTGTGACTGTCGGCATTTTACCGCTTGTTGCGGAAGGAGAACTGATAAGCGTCGAAGGAGACTGGATAACTCACGCTTCTTATGGAAAACAGTTCTCCGTTTCGTCTTTTACAAGCAGCCTTCCCAAAACAGAAACTGCGATACTAAGATATCTTTCATCAGGCATCGTACCCGGAATTCGTGCGAAAACCGCAAGAATCCTTGTAGAGGCTTTCGGGCCGGAAACGCTTGAAGTTATGGAAAATGACCCGTTACGGGTCGCACAGATCAAAGGGATAACTCCAGCAAAAGCAGAAAAGATATCTCAAAGCATGAAAGAAACTCTCGGGGTCAAATCTATCCTTCTTTATTTTCAACAGTTCGGAATAACTCCTACGATTGCTTTTAAAATCTATAAACAATGGGGACTCAGCGCATATGACATTATAAAAAACAACCCTTACCGCCTCTGCCGTATCCCGGGTCTCGGATTTGAAAAAGTTGATGAGATCGCAGAAAAAATGGGCTGCGACAGAAACGATGAAAATCGCATACAAGCGGCTATCCTGTATATTCTGGAATACAATCTGTACAACGGAGGACATACCTTTTTACCCAGACAGAAACTATGTATGTTGGCAGCGCAGATCCTTTCTTCAAAAGAACCGGAAATAACAAAAAACATCCAAACGCTTATAAATGAACAACTTCTTATTTACAAAGGAAAAATAGGAAATACGGACGGAATATACTTAAGCGATATATACGCCTCTGAAAAATTTATTGCGGAACGGATATGTCTCGCAGCCCGATTCAGCAATGAATATGACGGAGATTTTGAACATGACATCCGTATCATCCAACACGAGTTGGGAATTGATTTTACCGGAAATCAAAAATTAGCAATAAAAGAAGTATGCCGGCATAAACTTTCAGTTCTGACAGGAGGTCCCGGAACAGGGAAAACAACCACTCTCAACGGAATAATCAGAGTCTTTGAAATGAAAGGGATATCTTATGCTTTAGCGGCGCCTACGGGACGAGCTGCTAAGCGCATGTCCGAAGTTACGGGAAGAGAAGCAAAAACTCTTCACCGACTTCTGGAATACAAAACACAAAACGGCGAAAATATATTTTTGAAATCACATAAAAACCAACTGGAATACAACGCCGTTATTGTTGATGAAAGCTCCATGGTAGATGTTCTTTTACTACGAGCTCTTTTTGACGCGATGCCGATAACAGCAAATCTAATACTTGTCGGAGATGCCGCTCAGCTCCCCCCCATAGGTCCGGGGAAAGCTTTTAAGGAGATCATTGAAAGTCATAAAGTTCCTGTAATAACACTCAATGAAATTTTTCGACAAGCTGAACAAAGCCTTATAGTAACAAACGCGCATCGTATCATTACCGGCGAAAACCCGATACTTAATGAAACAAAAAGAGATTTTTTCTTTCTGCCGGCAAAAAGTCCTGATGAACAATGCAAGCTTATCGCTTCTCTTTATGCAAACAGACTTCCGAACGCGTATGGTTATGATCCTATGACAGACATCCAGGTCCTTTCCCCCACGCGTAAAGGCGCAACAGGAACAACAGCGCTTAATGTTTATCTGCGTCAAATAATAAACCCGATAGATCACACAAAAAGAGAAACCATATTCAGGGGAACTATATTCCGCGAAGGTGACAAAGTCATGCAGATACGCAACAATTATGATATAATAGGTGAAAAACCTAACGGAGAAGCTGAAGAGGGAGTTTTCAACGGAGATATCGGAATAATCGAAGAAGTAGATGCAAAAAAAGAATATATTATTGTCAATTATGATGACAAAAAAGTAACTTACACAACAGAAACTCTTGAAGACCTGGAACCCGCTTATGCCGTAACAGTACATAAAAGCCAAGGCAGTGAGTTCAAAGCAGTTATCCTTTCTCTTCTGGAAGGCGCGGATATTCTTTTTACCAGAAATCTGCTATATACCGCCGTAACACGCGCAAGAGAAAATCTTATCATAGTAGGTTCTGCGCAAAGAGTTTTCAGTATGGTAAAAAATACGAGTAAAGATAAAAGATTTTCCGGCCTTAAAAGCCTTATTTCCGAACAGCCATGGATCTAAAAAAAATTATAACAAATATGTTTTTCCCACAGGAATGTATTTTTTGCAAAACAGAAATACCGATAACCACTGAATGTCCGATATGTGAAAAATGTAAAAACATATTTGTTTTTTCTTCCAAACAAATATTTCAAAGATATCCGTTGGAAGCGATTGTCTCCTGCGTCAAATATGAGCAGGCAGCGAGAGCCGCTGTGATTAAATTCAAATACGGACAGCGAAAGGATGTGGGAAGATTTTTTGCGGAGGTCATGACACAAAAATTAAAACAACATAATGTTTCACCGACAATTGTTACTTTTATCCCTACAAGAAAAAACGAGCGAAAACGTTTTAATCAGTCAGAATTTCTTGCAAAAAAGATTGCGAGAAGCCTTAAAATCCCATGCAAACCTCTGTTAATAAAAAAGAGAGCTACGAAGTCTCAAACTTCCTGTAAAACAGTTATACAAAGAAAAAGAAACGTCCGCGGAGCTTTTTGTCCGAGAAAGGACAATCTCTCTTTACAAAACGAAAAGATTCTTATAGCCGATGATGTTTTTACCACGGGGGCAACAATGACCGAATGCGCAAAAGCACTGATCAGTGCAGGAGCAACATGTATTTACGGAATATCCTTCGCCCTTACCGCCACAGGAGAAACCCACAAAGAAATCCGCTTTGAATTTTCTCAAAAGCCTGAAATAATAACATATGAAAATCTTCCTTACGACGCAGCCCGATTACTGAAAAAACACATAAGAGCAAAAAGACAGAAAGGTAGGTATAACCCCATTGACCGATTTTTCCGTTCCGAAAAGAATAACTGATATACTTTCTTCTAACGGATATGAGGCATATCTCGTCGGCGGATGCGTAAGAGATTTTTTCCTTAAAAGACCTTTTGCAGATGCGGACATATGCACATCTGCAACGCCAGAAGAAGTAAAAAAATGTTTTCCGGAGGGTAAAATTCTTGAAACAGGAATAAAACACGGAACCGTTACCCTTTTAATTTACGGGGAAACGTTTGAAATCACAACTTTCCGAAAAGAGGCAAATTATAAAGACAACAGACATCCGTCTTCCGTAAAATTTACAGAAGAACTTTCGGAAGACCTTTCTCGCCGAGATTTTACAATGAACGCAATCGCAATGAAAAACGGGGAAATCACCGACCCGTTTAACGGGATACAAGATATTGAAAATAAAACCATAAAAGCTGTCGGGGATCCGGATGAGCGCTTTACAGAAGACGCATTAAGAATTCTTCGTGCGATACGCTTTTCTTCAACCTTGAACTTTTCCATAGAAAAACACACGGAAGACTCTATTTTTAAAAATAAAGAACTTCTTCTGAATATTTCCGCAGAGCGAATATCCTCGGAATTCAATAAATTACTTACAGGAGAAAACGCAGAAAAAGTCCTTTTACGTTATTCCTCCGTCATCGCGGTATTCATACCAGAAATACTTCCTACAATAGATTTTAACCAATATAATCCTTTTCACATCTACGATGTATATACACATACAGTAAAAGCGATTTCTGCGGCAGTAAACATACCTGAAGTCAGACTTGCGCTTTTTTTCCATGATATGGCGAAACCATCTTGTTTTACTCGTGACGAAGACGGAACTGGACATTTCAAAGGACATGCGGATGCAGGGGAAATCCTTGCGAAAAAAACTCTGACTCGACTCAAATATGATAATAAAACAATAAAAACTGTTTGTTTTTTGGTAAAAAACCATTATATGAAAATAAAAAGCGATAAAATTTTTATAAAAAAATTTTTGAAAAACTGTTCTGAGCAAAACTTTCGGTTTCTCCTTGAAGTAATACGCGCCGACAATCTGGCAAAAGCTAATTTTGCGAAAAAAAACCTTTCTTTGATTGACAAAACAAAAAAAGAACTGAAAGACATATTATCAAAAAATGAATGTTTTTCGCTTAAAACTCTCGCGGTCAAAGGTTCTGACATGGAAAATATAGGTATTACAGGTAAAAACATCGGCAAAGCCCTTGACTTTATACTTGATAAAGTTATTGAAGAAAAAGTTATAAACAAAAAAGAAGCTATTCTTTCGAACCCGCTGTTAAATGAATTAACACAATTTCTTTCTTGACTTTTAACAGATAATATATTATAATATTAGCATATCTCATTTTGGTGGTGAAAATATAATGAAACAAGGTACCGTATGGGTATTGACTTTCTCGCTTATACTTTTCGGAGTCTTGCTTGGATTCGGTCTTTATATGCCGGCAAACAGGGCAGGCCTTATCATTGCGGGAATAGTTTTCTTGGTTTTTGGAATCGGTGTCTCTCTTCCTGACATTATTCCTCTTATAAAAAAAGCAAAACGTGCACATGACATAAAAACCGGAAAGATCGATCCCACAAAAAAGCTCTCTCACTATAAAGGCAGACGCAGAAGCGCAAGCCGCTCTTTTATCTACACTGGAGAAGACGAGGAAGCATACGAAAAACAAACTGAAATCGATGTTTCTGAAAATAACGAAACAGACGCTGAAACCGTTTCCGATACATAAATTTTTCTGCTTGTCGAGCAATCGCGAAAGAAAACCGAAAGGTCTCTTTTGAGGAAAGTCCGGGCTCCTATGGGCAAGAATAACGGATAACGTCCGCCGAAGGCAACTTCCGGGAAAGTGCAACAGAAAATTACCGCAGGCCTATGCCTGTAAGGATGAAAAGGCGAGGTAAGAGCTCACCGGGACTTTGGTAACAAAGTTCGCTGTGTAAACCCTATTCGGAGCAATGCCGCATACAAGACAAGCCGAAAGGCAGCGCCGCCCATCGCGTCTTAAAGGCAGCTGGAGATATACGGTAACGTATATTCGAGACAGATGATTGCATAAAACAGAACCCGGCTTACGGACAAACAGATTTTTTAACAAAGAACGTATTCGCAAATATACTTTCTTGCGAATCAAACAAAAGAAACCGAGGCAAAGGATTTTCCTTTTTGCCTCGGTTTCTTGTTTTACTGATTTCGGGAACAAGTCTACAAATTATTACGCTTTTTCAGAAGGTCGCTCAAGAACCATTTCTTTCACTTTCATCAGGCGGCTCGTATTACTTCTTTCATCCTCATCAAGTTTTGCGACAATATATTTTATTGTTTCTTCCTGTTCCGGGATCATAACATGCTCAAGAGCGTTGACTCTGCGGCGAGTCTTTTCTATTTCCTCTGCCAACAACATTACCGCTTTTTCTGTTTGCGCAAGCTCAAGAAGCTTGGGCATAACAGAGGCAAGCCCGCCGACAGCTCTGTCGAGTTCGCCGGAAGTAAACGCAAGACCGTAAGGATATATATCGTTTTTTTCTCCTGAAAGCTTAGGCGTAAACACAGGAACATTCACGCTCATAATATTTTTTGTCACTGCGTCAACAAAAACTTCCTGTTTAGGATAGCATAAAGCCTGCTCAAGAGCTTGGACACTCATTGCTGCTCCGGCAATTGAAAAACTTGCGTTTATTCCGGCAAGAAGGTCTTCAATCTCTGCGCGAAGAAGCCGGTTTTTACGTACAAGATCAAGAAACTGTTTGACCATCTCATCCCTTTTATCTTTCAAAAGTTTATGACCGCGTCTTGCAGTTTTATTCCTTTTTTTAAGCTTGGTCAATTCCATTCTCGTAGGATTGACCTTTATCATCGCCATATAACAAGCCTCCGTTCTACGCAATTTCGCCGAAAATTTCATTTCATAATAAAAGCCAAGAGCATCAGTTATTCTTTTCCAGTGAATTCGTTTTTCTTTATAGCGTATTTATCATAATTTTTCTGTTTTATTCTTTTCAACTCGCCTCTGGGGAAAATACTTAAAAGTTCCCAGCCTATCTGCAACGTTGTTTCTATTGACCGATTTTCATCAAAACCCTGATTCAAATATCTTGCCTCAAAATCATCTGCAAATTGTGCATAAAGACGATCTGTAGGGGTAAGCGCGGCCTCGCCTAAAATAACCATTAATTCTTTGGCTTCCTTACCTCTTGCATAGCAGGCAAACAGCTGGTTCATTAAATCAGCGTGGTCTTCTCTTGTTTTTCCCGCTCCTATACCCTTATCTTTAAGCCTGGACAAAGAAGGAAGAACATCAATCGGCGGAGTAATCCCTTTTTTACTCAACTCTCTTGACAGAATAATCTGCCCTTCCGTAATATATCCGGTAAGATCCGGGATAGGATGGGTTTTATCATCTTCAGGCATAGTCAGGATAGGAATCATGGTTATACTCCCTTCACAATCCCGCTTCCTTCCCGCTCTTTCGTACATAGTTGCAAGATCAGTATACATATATCCCGGATATCCTCTTCTTCCCGGAACTTCTTTTCTGGCCGCAGAAACTTCACGCGTTGCCTCCGCATAATTAGTTATATCCGTTATAATCACAAGGACATGCATTCCAAGATCAAATGCCAGATATTCCGCGGCAGTAAGTGCCATGCGCGGAGTAGAAATCCTTTCAATCGCCGGGTCGGACGAAAGATTTATAAACAATACGGTTCGGTCAATCGCTCCGGTCCTTCTAAAATCGGAAATAAAGAAATCCGCTTCCTCAAAAGTAATACCTACCGCGGCAAAGACAACGGCAAACCGGCTTTCACTATTAAGAACTTTTGCTTGTCTGGCAATTTGCGCTGCAAGATTAGCATGCGGCAATCCCGAACCTGAAAAAATCGGAAGCTTCTGACCTCTTACCAAAGTATTCAATCCGTCAATCGCTGAAATCCCGGTCTGAATAAATTCAGAAGGATAATTTCTTGCCGCCGGATTCATAGGTTCTCCGTTAATATCAAGCATTTTTTCGGCAAGGACTTTATCCCCTCCGTCTTTAGGCCTTCCAAGCCCGTCAAAAATACGACCGAGAATATCGGGGGAAACACCGAACTCTATTCCTGTTCCCATAAATCTTACTTTACTTTCCGCAAGGTTCATTCCGGCTGAACTTTCAAAAAGCTGAACTACGGCATCCGTCCCGTTTACCTCAAGGACCTTACAACGTCTTTTTTCTCCGTTCTGAAGAATTATTTCGCCAAGTTCCCCGTATGTTACGCCCTCAACACTTTTTATAAGCATCAACGGGCCGGCTACTTCGCGGATGGTTTTATATTCTTTTAACATTTTCCGTTTCTGCGGTCCGGAAAGCATTGCGAAACATTTTTTATCGCAAAAGGCTCCGTTCCCGCCATCCTTTCTTTATAGTGAAAATCAAATATCGTCGTTTTCCGACGCTAAAGTTGCCTGCATCTGGGAAGAAAGTTCCTTCTCTATCTCGTCAAATTCCTCATTGAACTCAGTGTTTGAAAATTGTTTCGCAAGACCGATCCTGTCACGGACAGGTAAACTTATCAAATCAAAGAAAGAAGCTCCTTCTTCAAGACAATGTACGGCCTTATCATAGTATTCCATTATTATTCTCAAAAGCCTCGCCTGTTTTTGCGGAGAAGCAAATGCATCGTTTTCATTAAAAGCGTCTTGCTGCAAATAATCTTCTCGTATACTTCTTGCCGCTTCCAAAATAAGCCTGTCAGGGTATGAAAGAGCATCCACCCCCACAAGCTTCACAATCTCTTCAAGCTCACTTTCCACTTGTAAAAGCCTCAACGCTTCTCGGCTTAGTTCTTTCCAACGTTTATCAATATTTGAAGTAATAAAATCAGCAATTCTATCAAAATACAATGAATAGGAATTAAGCCAATTTATTGCAGGAAAATGTCTCCGATAAGCAAGGCTGCTATCCAGTCCCCAAAAGACCTTCACAATTCGCATAGTCGCCTGCGCTACAGGATCCGAAAGATCTCCTCCCGCAGGAGATACGGCGCCTATTGCGGTCAACGAACCTCTGCGCTTATCAGAACCGAGACATATAACATCTCCTGCACGTTCATAAAACTGAGCAAGACGAGATGTAAGATACGCCGGATAACCTTCTTCTCCCGGCATTTCCTCAAGCCTTCCGCTCATCTCACGAAGAGCTTCCGCCCAACGTGAAGTGGAATCCGCCATCACAGCGACATCATAACCCATGTCACGAAAATATTCAGCAATCGTTATCCCGGTATAAATCGACGCTTCGCGCGCAGCAACGGGCATATCAGACGTATTCGCTATCAACACGGTTCTTTGCATAAGAGACTTTCCGGATCTGGGATCTTTCAATTCAGGAAACTCCATAAGAACATCCGTCATCTCGTTACCGCGCTCACCACAGCCTATATATACAACAACATCGACATCCGACCACTTAGCCAATTGATGCTGCACAACGGTTTTTCCGCTTCCGAACGGACCAGGTATACAGGCTGTACCGCCTTTTGCAATCGGGAAAAAAGTATCTATGGTCCTCTGCCCAGTAATAAACGGAACGGAAGGGGCTTTCTTCTCAACATATTTTCTGGCACGACGCACAGGCCAACGTTGCATCATACAAATATCTTTTTCCCCGTTTTCCGTACGTACAACAGCAATTGTTTCATCAACAGTAAAGCTTCCGCTTTCAATTCGGATAAGTTCTCCTTCAATTCCGAAAGGAATCATTATTTTATGCAGTAAAACTTCTGTTTCCTGCACAGTACCGATAATATCACCTGCGACAACTCTACAGCCTGCTTCCATTGTCGGGACAAACTCCCATTTTTTCCTTCTGTCAAGAGCGCGAACCTCAACACCTCTTGAGATATTTGAACCAGCAATTTTACGCATTTCCTCAAGAGGGCGCTGTATACCGTCAAACATATTTGTCATCAAACCGGGACCAAGCTCTACCGAAAGTTCCGTGTTCTCGGAAGTGACCCGATCACCCGGACCAAGACCTGCGGTTTCTTCATAAACCTGAATAGAGGCCTTATCCCCGCTCATTTCTATAATTTCACCTATAAGCTTTTTTTCTCCTACCCTGACCACATCAAACATGTTAGCAAAAGACATATTTTCAGCCACTACAAGCGGGCCTGCTACTTTTACAATCCTGCCTTCGTCCATAAAAACGTCCTCCTAATTCACAATATCCGCACCGATCGCACGTTCCACTGCTTGTTTTATTGCAGCCATACCGGAACCGTCCGAGCCTTTTTTCCCAGGAACTGAGATTATGGCGGGAAGAGGCGAATACATATATTTATCTACAGCGGTTTTCATTTTCCCGTATAAATCCTCAATAATAAAAATAACTGCGTAATTTTTCACAGCAAGTTCATTCAAAAGCTTAGAGGCTTTCTGGAAAGAAGTCTCAACATATACGTCAAGCCCAATAGCCTTATAACAAAGAACGCTTTCCCTGTCACCTATTATCGCTATCTTATACATATCCAAGCCTTAACCTTTCTCTTATGCCGGAAGAAGACACCCCGGCAAGTTTTGCCGAAAGAGCAACTCTCAAATTTTTTATTTCTTCTTCTTTTGCAAGCAAATATGAAACAGGGACCTGCGGACCGAATGGAACAGAACGAAACACTGTTATCATATTATAAATACAATTTTCGACAGCTGTTTCAACCGCCTGAATATCCGCAGAAGCAGAAGAAAACAGACTTTCCCCGGAGAAAAATCCAGACCCCGATAACTCTTCCGCAAACTCGGAAACGGGTTTATCATACATCTTTACAAAAAAATCAAGAGGGAATCCCCCTGGGACCGGAATAAAAACCTTCTGGAAAAACCGAATCTCCTTTTTGATTTCTTTCAATCTCATAAAAGCGGAAATGTTAAGTAAATTCGTTTTCTTTCTGTAAAAATCAAAAATAAAATCATAGGGAGACTTTTGTGATAAAGCAAGAATATTTTCAAAACAAGCCTTATCACAAATAATATCTATATCTCGCGGATCGCGATTTACCGAAAACGCATCAACAGCGTTTTCAACCGCGGCAAACATCCCTTCAGAAAGAACAGTCCTGTCTCTGTTCGTCACCGCCTTAACCATTTCCTCCTTAGAGACAGTCCCGACAGAAAACATCATCCTAAGCGGAGAAATACCGAGATGTTCCGCTTTCAAAACAGCTTTTATATTCTGATAATCATACGGAACACGAAAAAAATCCACTATTGAGATATCATTTATATTTTCGGACAAAAACCTGTAAACAGATCTTTGCTCTTCCTCGAGAAGAACTTCATAATCATAGGGGAAGTTAAATTCATTCTCTCCGGAATCATATCCGCGCTCTAAAAGAACCTGAACCGCCTCTTCAAAAGACCTGGCCTCCGCAATTTTTTCAAAGGCGTCTTTACCAAGAAGAGAAGATTCAAGCATTTTAATACGCGCCGATATATGCAAATAATCCGTGTCCTTATATTTCGGCACAATAAAAATTTCCTTTCCCGGAAAAGGATTCTCTTCCGTTAGTTTTATATAGAACTCGATCTAATCAAAGGCCTGAAAACAAAATCTTTGCCACTTCTGGTTCAATAGCTAATCTTTTTTGTGCGATCAAAGCCTGAACCGTACATTTTGTCTCTACCGGGCCATTTTTTATAATATATCCGCTTTTCAATGATTTATCTGTTTCACGTGAAAGAACAAACCCCTCACCAAGTTTTTTCAAAACAGCGGAAGAAAACTCTTTATCTTTTTCCGAAAAAATCAACTCCCCGCCTTTTTCACCGGAAGCAAGAAAAACAAGAAAATCAACATATTCCTCGCCTGTAAGTTGCATAAAATAAAGCTCCACCCGATCAAAAACTTCATCTATTATTTCTCTCTTTGCGGATAAAAGATTTTTTCTCCCTTCAAGGGCGGCGAGAGAATCGGCTCTGACTAAAATTTCCTCCGCCGTACGTCTCGCACTGCTTATCGTTGCCTCCCCTTTTTTCTCTGCCGCCGCAGCAGCAGCCGCGACAGTTTCCTCCGCACGGTCCTTCGCCAAAGAAACTATCTTCTCTGCGGATATCTCACTTTCTTTGAGAATATTTTCTATTATCTTATCAACGCCGGACATGTCATCACATCCCGAGATTCAAAGGAATAAACCAAAGCATCAAGAAAGATATAAGCAATGCAAAAATCGCATAAGTTTCGACAACCGCCGCGAGAGATACTCCTTTAAACACCTCATTTGGTCTTTTAGTAAGTATATTAACTGCCGCAGCCGCGCATCTGCCCTGGCTTATCGCAGAAAAAAGACCGACAAATCCCATCGGGAGGCATGCGGCGAAAATCAAAACTCCCGAAAGCAAAGAAAGCTCTGCTGGTTCTCCTCCAATGATGTTCAACTTAAGAATAGTCAAAAACGCTATCAAAAGACCGTATATACCCTGTGTTCCCGGAAGAGCTTCCAAAATTAGGAGCTTACCGAATTTAGAAGGATCTTCTGAAATAAGCCCTGTTGCGGCTTCACCCACATACCCCACTCCTTTTGCCGAACCTATCCCTGCAAGAAGAGCGGAAAGTGCGGCACCGAGATATGCCCAAAAATAACCGCTTGATAAAAATTCCATAACTTTTCCTCCTGAAATCATTCACTTTATTTTAACCGCGAATACTTTGTTTCTACTCTGAGTGCGTCGAACTCCCGACCTCCGCTTTCGTAAAATTTGGAAAAAAACTCTATAAACTGAAGCCTGGACGAGTGAACATAAGCGCTCAACGTGCTCAGCGCAATATTCAAAGCCGTTCCCAAAGCAAAAACAACAACAAAAACAATTGCACCTACTATCCCGCCGCCGAACAGAACCGCAAGATAGTTAAAAACCATTGCTATAACGCTTGTTGAAAGACCCAATGCCAATATTCTTGAATAAGATAAAACGTCCGAAAGATATCCCGTTATATCATAAAGACTCATTATTCCCCCAAACAATTTCGCAACAGGAGTTTTTTTATCGCGCCCCTGCGTCAAAACAAGACCGATCGCGCCTATAAGAGCCGCATACATACCGATCTTACCTATAAGAGGATACTCCGACATCACAACTGAGCCGACAGCGAACAAAACAAGACCAATCAATGTTAACAGCCAAAAACCTATATCAAAAAAAGCCGCCGCGTACTTTTTATCGCGAATAAGCATAAACATTTTCATACACATACCGACAATAACATGAAAAAAACCTATGCCGAAAGAAAGAATCAGAAGTGTGAGAGGTGCTTCCATCGGGTTGAACCAAACAGCTCTAAAGTCCGCAGTTTTATCAAAAAACGTTCCTGAAAACAATGTTACGACATTTCCGAAAAAACTTCCGAACAAAAAGCCCCATATAATGGTCGATATTCCGCAAAACAAAAACATTTTCAGATTTTGCTTCATGTTTTTTCCGAAATTACCAAACTTTAGAAGAATCGCGCATGCAAGAGTCAATAAAAACCCATATCCGGCATCACCCATCATCATGCCGAAAAATATAAAGAAAAACGGTGCCATTATAAAATCCGGATCAATCCCTCGGTAAACCGGTAATGCATACATTTTCGTAACCGTTTCAAAAGGCATGACAAACCTATTATTTTGAAGAAGAATCGGTGGTTCTTCTTCTTCCGAAGGATCATTTATCTCAAAATAACAATCAAATTTTTCCAAAACCTGTTTCAAGCTGTCCAACTGGAGAACCGGACACCAGCCATCAAGAAAAAACGTGCTTTCAGTACATAAAAGCCTGTCCCTGATTGAGAAAAGCTTCTCATTGTTGGCAACAATATCACTTGCCTTTTCAAGCTCCTGAAGCTTTTCAGCATATACGCGGAGTTGATCAATAAGAGCTTTTTCCTCTTCGTCCGCTTGCTCAAGCTGCTCTCTCACAAACAAAATATTGTCTTCCGCACTTCCGCACATGTCATAAAAAAAAGCCGAAGTCCATCCACGTTCCGAAAGAGCAGACATCAACTTTGACTCAGCAGACTTCAGATATAATAAAGCTACATAATATTGTTCGCTGTCACTCTTTAACAGTTCAGCGTAACATTCAGGGACAGCTTCATAAAGCAAAGAGGTCTCTTTCTCAAAATCCGTTACCGCCGGAAATGTTCCCAATTCAACATCCACATGAGAAGATATCTGAGCATTAAGATCAAACGGATATGCCTGCCACGGCAATAACGCCTGCATCAAAGATCTGTTTTTGTTTTTCCTGGTTTTTATTTCATTAAGTTTTGTTTGGATATCAAGAACAGAATACGCCGTATACATAATGTCACGGTTATTTTTCTCAAACTCATCAAAATCTTTTCTGGAAATACTCCCAGGTTTAGTAAAAACAGAGTGTTTCTCTGTTCTGTATGGATTTAATATTGATATGGCTTTGTCGATATCATCTTTTGCCTTTCGATATTTTTCTCCGTTTTCATCGTTGCTGTCTTTTCTGAACAATACGCTCCATTTCTCATCTTCCAGCCTTTCGGAAAGAGGCGTGATATCAACGGAAGACAACCACATAAGCTCTTCCAATATACGTTTTTTATCTTTTTTTTCGGCAATAAGGGAAACCCTTTTCATTTTTACAATTGCCATTTCTGTACCTCTTTTATTTTTACTCCGGCAAGCCAGTAATCTTTTTTACGGCGTATTTTACCGCTTCAGTTACCCTCGTTCTGGCTTTTTCCTGGAAGTCTTCACTTTCTTTCCGTTGTGCCAATGCACTTTTACGTAAAATAAGAGCACTTTCGGCATCAGCATTTTTTTTGATCCTTTCCGCTTCTGCATCAGCTTCTTTTTCTATATCATCAGCACGCGAAGCCGCTTTTTGCACAGCCTGCGCGGCAATCTTTTTTGCATCTGCATAAGCTTTTGCTTTTATAGCCGCGGCATCTTTCTCCGCCTGTTTGATTTTTTCAACTGCTTCAAATGCCACAAAACCACCTCCGGTTTTCCATCTTTTATTAAGTATACCAAATTTTATCTTTTATTTCAAGAGCAACTAAATCATTAATAAAGTTCTTTAGGAAAAAAGTCACAGTTTAATCCCTATTCATATAATGTAAAGGTGAAAGGTAGGTTTTTATTATATGTCCGACAAAACAATTTTCTCCGTCATTGGGGGAGACTTACGACAAATCCAAGTTGCAAAAAGTCTGTTACTGGAAGGATTTCAGGTAAAAATCTTTGGTTTTGAAAACTACACTGGGCAAGATCTTTTTATTTCTTGTGAAAAAACACTTGAAAAAGCTCTTGCCGGCGCGAAATACATTATCCTTCCGTTGCCATGCACACAGGACTCTCTGACCCTGAACGCTCCTTTTTCGGAAAAAGAGATAAAAATTGAAAAAATATATAAAAAAACAGAACAGGGAGCTATTATCCTTGGAGGAAGAATTCCTCTTCCCGTCTCTCTTCGTAAAGGAATAAAAATAATCGATTATTTTGAAAGAGAAGAACTTCAGGTGCTTAACGCCATCCCAACCGCAGAAGGGGCGTTGCAAACTGCAATGGAAGAATTTCCGGGAACTATTCACAATTCAGATTGTCTTGTAGTAGGATACGGACGAATAGGCAAAGTACTATCATCAAAACTCTCCGGACTGGACGCTCATGTAAGCGTCAGCGCAAGAAAATACAGTGATATAGCCTGGATCTCTGCAAACGGACATACGCCCTGCCACACCGACAAAATCTCTGAAATCATCGGCCGCTTTGATATAATTTTCAATACAGTTCCTGCGCCGGTAATAGGGGAAAAGGAACTTGCTGCGGCAAAGCCCGGCGCTCTGTTTATCGATCTTGCATCAAAGCCGGGGGGGATTGATTTTGAAGCAGCCCGATCTCTGGGCATTTCGACGGTCTGGTCTCTTTCCCTGCCGGGCAAAGTTGCGCCTATTGCGGCAGGAGAAATTATCAAACAGACTGTACTCAATATCATAACACAGGAAAAATAGGAAGGAAAAACATGGAAGCTCTTAAAATAGGATTTGCAATGTGCGGATCGTTTTGTACGTTTGAAAGAGTTGTAAAACAAATAAAAAAGCTGAAGGATTTAGGTTATGATCTATTGCCGATAATGTCTTGTTCCGCATATACAACAGATACTCGATTCGGAAAAGCGGAAACATTTATTAAAAGAATAGAAAATATCTGCGAAGCGTCTGTTTTACATACGCTTACCCAGGTAGAGCCGTTTGGTCCCAAAGCAATCCTTGACGCGCTCATAGTCGCACCATGTACAGGAAACACGACGGCAAAAATAGCAAACGGGATCTCAGATACGCCGGTTTCACTGGCAGTAAAAGCCCATCTGCGAAATGAACGGCCCGTAATAATTGCCGTATCGTCAAACGACGCGCTTTCCGCAAATGCTCAAAATATAGGAAAACTGCTCAATACAAGAAATATTTTTTTCGTCCCGTTTGAACAGGATGACGCTGAAAAAAAACCGCGCAGTATAGTAGCGGTCATGGAACAAATACCTCAAACACTGGACCTGGCTCTTAAAGGAAACCAAATCCAGCCCATTCTTCTTTGAGACATTAAACATCCGTTTCACCCAGCATAAAATAATAAAAAAAGTTTTAATAGAAAACATTAAATTCTTCAAAAAAAGAATGTCCTAAAACTTAAAACTTTTTGCTTTCTTATATTTTTTAATACAAAATCCTCTTATAATTCAACATATTAACGGCGGGGAAATTTCCCCGCCGTTTTTTTGAAATAAACATAAAATACTTTCAGATCTTAGATTATTCTTCTTTTCCAAACAAAAGCCTGACCGAACGTCTTACCTGTTTCTTTAAAAAAATGAAAACAACAGCCATTCCGATCGAAATAGAAATTACACACCGAACAATGTTTACAACAAAACTGTTCCACTCAAACTTTCCGAAAACATCAAAAAAATCCATAGCTATACATGGCAAAACCGTACAGACAACCGGCATCCAGCTTACTTTGAGCATCTGAAGCACAGATGTTTTCATGTTTATCGCAAGAACAATTATCAGAATCAACGAATATACTAAATACGACAATGATGTACCGTAGCCAACAAGATTTATATCAGAATTCGTCCCTTGCCGGAAAGCCGCAACAAAAGACACCGAAAACAAAATATTCAGAACACATATCGAACATGTAAAAATCAATAATTTTGTGTTCCATTTAAGCAAACACATCAAATTACTGAAAAGCATCGATGTTGCATAAAAAGCAACTCCTATCACTATTATCTGAGCAGACTCGATACTCTCACCATATTTGGGCAAAACTGTCTCAATAAAAGCAGGTAAAAAGAAATACGCGACAACAGACGCGATACTTGTCAGAAAGCTTATTATCATCGTATAGTCTTTCGCGTATCGCAAAAGGACTTCTTTACTTTTTGTTTCTCCGTATTTATGTGACATTTTTATATAGAAAACCTGCGTAAAAGAATGCGGGATAAGTACCATTGTGGAGAATCCAAGCAGCGCGGTAGAATAAAATCCAAGCTTCTCTTCCCAGTTCGACATCATAAACATTATAACAAACCGGTCTACTGAAGAAACAAGTGTCCATACAAACCCGTTTATAAGTAATGGCAATCCGGACAAAATCATTTTTCCGATTATTTTTGAATCAAATTCAAAACGCATTGATGCAATAGTTTTTATATACATAAGAAGAGCGACTACATGAGAAACGACAGCTCCGACATAAATTCCATAATATTGTGTATTCTGAGGTGAACGAAGAAGATAAACAGCCATAAGACCTGTACTTAACAAAACAAGAGCTTTTACAATATTAACAATTGCCGAATATCCAAACTGGGACTCCATTCTTACCGTTATATCAAAAAAAGAAAAGGCGGTTGACATAAGCCCTAAGCCCGCTATAATAAACAACCCTACAGCCATCATCGTATTAAAACAGCCTGTCAACCAAAGAGGAAGGACTACAAAACAAAGAATCGCGCCGGCAACTGAATAAACTATTATAAAATATGTAAAAACAACGTTTTTCATATGTTTGGCGTTTTCAGTCTCTCTCGCGCCAAGAAGCTGCGGATAATCGCGATTATACGAATTCAAGACACCAAACTGAAGATACCCGGAATAATTCAAAACCATCGCACATGCCGAATATATCCCGTATTCTGTAGGCTCTACGACTCTTTTTGTCAAGAGATTGTACAAAAATGTAATCATCGTACACAAAATTGTACTGAATGAAATATACGCAAAATCCAGTTTCTTCCCTTTAAATCTGATATTTTTCAACATTTTTTTCCTTTCGCAACAAAGTCTTTTACTCAAACTTTAGACTTTTGTAATTCAAAATAAAAAATTCAGGGTTCAACTCTCCACTCATCTATGTTAAAAAATAAATTATTTTCCGATGGAGCAAAAAGACCTTTTACCGAACGATTCAATGCCAAAGCTCCTTTTGTATAATAAAGAGGAATAAAAGGCATCTCAGAAGAAAAAACCGACATGAATTCCAACATGTCAATTTTCCCTTCATTAAACAGAACAACAGCTTCTTTCATCTCCGGAGAAAATTCCACGCCCAGAGCAGATTCTACAGAAAAAACATCCATGTTCGGCGGCATTTTTATTTCCGCAATATATATATCATAATTTCCCTCTTCTACGGCGACAAGATATTTTTCCCACGGCAAAGTCTCGACAATTGCATCAAATCCGAATTCATTAAGCTGCTCGGCAATTTTCATTGCAACTTCAACCTTAGAAAAACTGTCGTTATTTACTATAATCCTTATTTTAACAGGTTCGCCGAACCACTCAAGAACCCCGTTATTTACATAAAGTCGCGCATTATAAAAAGAGGTCCGAGCAAGATCCTCAGAATAAATATCATCATTAAGCTGCGCTAAAACCGTTTTCTCCCATGCCGGATTAAACGGAAACCATACGGCAGAGACCTCTCCGCCAAAAACATCTGACGCAATTTCACTCCTGTTTATCGCATAAGTTATTCCGCGCGAAACTTCTGCACGGTTGGAAAAAAAACGTGAAGTAGGGTTTATATAAGCAAAAACAAAATTATTTGTAGTAAAGGAAGAAAGCTCTGTATTCCCGCGATATTTTTCTTTTCCCAGAGAAATATCCGCATACATTGCATGAACCGAACCGTAATTAAAAGCGTACAGCATCTCTTCCTGCGTTTCATATTTAATAATATCAATTTTCTCCGCCGAAGAAATATCTTTCAACAAAAAGTATACATTAGGATAAAGAGAAAAACCATCTGAACCGTCAGAAGAGGGGGAAAGTTTTAAAACATACGCCCCGGCGCCGACAGATCCGTCCGTTTCGGATTTGACTATAGGGATATCAAGAAGATTGACATTATTTGCCGACACAGTTGAAAACTCCACCAAAAACTGTTTTTCCGATACTGCGGAATATGATTGAATATATGAAAATCTTGAAGAAAAAACAGAGGAGTCTTCTTTTGCTTTGTCAAATGAAGAAACACAATCCGCCGCCGTTACGGGCGAACCGTCAGAAAAAAAAGCCTGTCCGGAAATAGAGATCGTAATCATGTTTCCGGAAAAAGAAAATTCTTCTGCCAGAAAAGGAACTGCTGTCCATGAGCTGTCAAGCGTAAAAAGTCCGGGATAACAAAGAGAAATTATATTTCTGTTGGTCATGTTTTTTGTAGTATACGGGTCAAGACTCTCTGCTGAGTACATAGCAACGGAAACAGGAATAACTGCCTCTTTATTATTTCCGGATTCTCCGGATAAAGAAGAGATGTCATCGGATCTGTCACACCCAGACAGTACGGAAAATAATATAAAGAGGCACATTAACAAAAGAACCTCTTTATATCTTTTTATTCTTTTACCTGTCATATGTTTTTTTCGCCCTGTCAACAGCGGTAAGAGCGTTTTCAAGATTATGACGGCTTTCATTAAGTACTCCGTCAAGATAATTAATCGTGACCGTACGCATTTTCATTGCGTCGTTTTTTGCGCGTTCAACTATCTCAGAAGCGCGTTCTCTGGCAACAACCATTATTTCCTGTTCGTTCAAAATAGTATCAGCTTGTGCCCGGGCTCGCTCAACAATAGCATCAGAACTTTTTTTCGCCTTAACAAGCATCTGTTCCGCCGCTTTTTTTGCGTTATCCATCATAATATCGCTATCTTGTTTGACCTTGTTTATCATAGCATCTTTCTTTTCAAGAATCTCTTTCGATTTACGCATTTCTTCAGGAAGATTTTCCTTGATATCGTCCAATATCTCTTTCATTCGCTCAGAATTTATAACACATTTTGATTTGGCAAAAGGAACTCTCATCGCCTCCTCAAGCAAATCCTCAAGCTCTTCAAAACTTCTGTAAAAATCATTGCTCATACCGGATTCTCCTTAAACAAAATCTTTGATATATCATCAACTATACAATCCGGAACAATTCCGGAAATATCTCCGCCGTATTTACCAAATTCTCTTACAACTTTTGAACTCACATATAAATTTTCGCTTTTGGCAGGAAGAAACACAGTTTCTATCTTCTCTCCCATCATCGCATTTATTCCGGAAAGCTCGGCCTCGTACACATAATCAGCGCTGTTCCTGACACCTTTCACTACGGCGCAAGCTCCGAGTTTTTTATATTCTTCCGTTACAAGCCCGGAACAACTTATAACCTCTATGTCTTTTCTGCCGAAAAAAACACGTTTGCAAAAATCAACACGGGTCTTCATATCAAAAATATATTTTTTCTCACTGTTATTACAGACCAGAACATATACAAAGTCAAATAAATGAGAGGCTCTGTCGATAATATCTATATGCCCGACAGTTATCGGATCGTAACTTCCGGGACAAACCGCTATTTTTTTATTCATTTTCACGCCTCCCGGCTCTTGTATAAACCACACACGAAACGCCTGAATACGTATATCGTTTTTTTTGTTTCAAAACACCTGTCTCTTCAGGCTTTTTTTCATCCATTGGACATTCAACAACAACGACACAATCTGTCGAAAGAAGAGTCCCTTCGCCTAAATATGCAAGCGCTTTATCTGAAAGACCTGTATTGTACGGAGGATCTATAAATACAACATCGAATTTGTATGTACATGTATGTCTGAGATATCTTTTATAGTCAGTAAGAATAACCTCACATAAATCCTCTGACTTTGTCCGTTTTATATTCTCTTTTATAAGCTCTATGCTATCAGGATTATTGTCACAAAAAACCGCATGTTCCGCGCCTCGGCTGAGTGCTTCCAGCCCAAGTTGCCCGCTGCCCGCAAAAAGGTCAAGAACTCTTCCCTTTATTTCAAACTGTATCGCGCTGAACACAGCCTCTTTGACACGGTCTCCCGTAGGTCGCACGGGCATGTCCTCAGAGGGAGATTTAAGCTTTGTCCCCCGGGCTTTACCGGCAATAATTCTCATTTTTTATCTTTCCCCTATTAGCTATGCCCTAATAAAACAATGTCTTTACATAATCCGCGAAAACAAATTTTCCGTTCCGCCTTCTGTAATTCTTTGCTTATTATAGCATGTTTCATCCTGAATGTCAACCTCTTTACTTTTTATAAAGATAATACATAAGAAGCCCTGAAACAACTATGACCAAAACACAGAAGATCAAACAAAGCCATTTGAATATATCGTTATTTATAAACGCCATAGCGTCATTCACAAACATATCTATGATAAGCAAAACAATAAACATCAGAGATATGGCAACCGTAATATGCGGGAGAAGTTTTTTGAACATTTTTATTCCTCCGGAATATATATAAAATCACTGACTGTGCGACCGCCTTTATACGGAGAATTTGCAAGCTTTCCATCCCATGTTAGCACAGAACTTTGTCCGCCGTCAAGGTTATACGCGACCTTGCAGCCAAGCTCCGCAAACAATTCGGAAATCTCTTCCATCCTCAAGCCTTCCGAATACCCGGATTGCCTTCCGTCAACAACAACTATACAATAATGTCCCGGTTCGTAATATCCGACCGCGCTTCTCGGGTTTGATGGTATAACTTTTGAGTTAAAACTCGTCTTAGAAACTCCGGAATCAAGAAGCTCAGGACCGAAAGACCATGCCTGCCATATTCCGCCGTGCTGAGCCTGAACCGTATCAAAATCAAACTCCGAAGCCTCAAAAGTCTCCATAACACCGTCATTCCATAAAACAAGGACATCCTCATATAAGTCGCCTCTGTAATACACGCCGTTACGGACAACAACCCCAACCGCTCGAGCACCGTAATAATCACCGTTCACAGCAAGAATCGCATTTTTTTGCTGTGAAAAATCCTCTATATC
Organism: uncultured Clostridia bacterium; assembly: GCA_944382895.1. Lineage (GTDB taxonomy): Bacteria > Bacillota > Clostridia > Oscillospirales > UBA644 > QAKR01. The sequence continues at coordinate 47,167 of CALWNV010000001.1, forward strand.
CTGAGAGTAACCTCTGCCATAGGTGTCTTTTGCAAATCCAGTACGGAAATACTCAACCCTGCTTACATATATATCCGCGACAAAAAAAGAAATCTGTTTACCGTTTACCGTTTTCCGGACATTTTCAAGCTTTACATTTACATTTTGACTGATATACGTATTCTCAGTCTTTACAATCTCGCCCCCCGTAAATTTATCAGAAAATTTCCGGGAAAAGTCCCCATCGGAAACTTCAGGCGTCTCCGTTTCCGTTCCGTCTGTAATTTTTACAACAACGGGCTTTCCGTCTATTGAAACAAAGTTTCCGGACTCCGCCACGAACTTCGCCGGAGAATCAGAAAGCTTACCAATTATCCTGAACTCACACGAAAACAGTTTTTCTCCGGGAGAAGAAAAAGAAAACACAAGTCTGCCGTCTTCAGGAGAGAAAGAAACTCCCTCTTCCGCCGAACAATCAATGTATTCCAAAGTATCTGAGGTATAAATCATTTCAAACTCACCGTCTGAAAGGTTTGCACCGTTTTTCAGAAAACCCTCCGCTATAAAATTCTCTTTGTTCTCGGAAAGAGAAGTTTGCAAAACCAGAGTTATAGTGTAAACATCGGATTGTCCCGGATTTTTTTCAAGAGCAACACCTGCTCCGCCCGACTGAGGAAGCACATGATGGAAAAATGAAAAAATCACAAGACCTATACCCGCTAAGACAATATCAAAAACAATTATTGCCAATATTCTCTCAATATTTCTTTTATATCGTTTTTTTTCGCGCCGTCTTTTTACCATTACTTCCTCCGGATACTCTTTTGTTTTATATTACTCACTTTTACGCATTTTCATTTCAAGCCACTGCTCTTTTGTCAAAAGAACGGCCCGTGGTTTACTTCCCTGATAAGGACCGACGATCCCTCTTTGCTCCATCACGTCTATAAGCCGGGCAGCACGTGCATATCCCAACCCGACACGCCGTTGAAGCATAGTTGTAGAGGCTTGTCCCATCTCAACGACAACCTCGATTGCTTTATCAAGCATTTCATCCTCGTGTCCGTCAGAGCTTCCGTCCTCACCCGATACAACGCCCCTTGTGCCTTTTTGCTGTTGTTCTCTTACCGCTTTTTCTATTTTTTCCATAATTTCTTCATCATACTCATTTACATCCGCATTCTCTTTTACGGCTTCCACAACCCTTTCAACTTCCTTGTCACTTACAAAACAACCCTGCACACGCAAAGGTTTTACCGCTCCTAAAGGATCGTAAAGCATATCTCCTTTTCCCACAAGTTTTTCTGCGCCGACCTCGTCAAGAATGATACGGGAATTTATTCCGCTTGAAACGGCAAGCGCTATACGTGAAGGGATATTGGCCTTGATTATCCCTGTAACGACCTCAGCAGACGGACGTTGTGTCGCAACAACAAGATGCATCCCCGCTGCGCGAGCCATCTGTGCAAGACGGCAAACAGCATCCTCTACTTCCTTAGGAGAAGCCATCATAAGATCAGAAAGCTCATCAATCACTATTACTATCTGAGGCAGTTTCTTCTCACCCGGATCAAGATTCCTGTTATAACCGTTAAAATCCCTGACTCCCTTTTCAGCAAACAGCTGATACCTCGAAAGCATCTCAGAAACCGCCCAACTAAGTGCGCCAGCGGCTTTCTTCGCATCAGTAACAACAGGAATAAGCAAATGCGGAAGCCCTTTATAAACAGTAAACTCAACCATTTTAGGGTCCACAAGTATCAGCTTGACATCTTCAGGTCCCGCTTTATAAAGAAAACTTATAAGTATTGAGTTTATACAAACAGACTTTCCTGTTCCGGTCGTTCCCGCAATAAGAAGATGCGGCATTTTCGCAATATCAATCACGATGTTTTCTCCGCTTATATCTTTTCCTAAGGCTGCGGTGATCTTGCTTTCGCTTTCTTTGAACTCGCGGCTGTCCAAAACTTCTCGCAAATAAACTGTTTGCTGCGTTTGATTGGGAACTTCTATACCAATAGCCTCTTTTCCCGGAATAGGAGCTTCTATCCTGACACCTTTCGCGGCAAGATTAAGAGCTATGTCATCAGAAAGATTCGTTATTTTACTTATTTTTACACCCCGCCCGGGCTCTAATTCATAACGTGTAACAGTCGGACCGCGAGAAACATGCGTAATCCGCGTCTCCACTCCGAAGCTCATCAACGCGTCTGTAAGCTTTTCTCCCATACGAACAAGCTCTTCTTTTGCGGCAACCGTGTTCGTATGTTTGGGTTCCTTCAAAAGATCAAGCGAAGGAAAAACATATTCCCGAATTTGTTTCTCTGAATTTTCTGAAATTTCCCCGGCAATTTCCGCTTTTGCCTCCGCAATATCTTCTTTTGTTATAATCTCTTCCTTTTCAGAAGATGTCAGATTTGTAGTAAAAGAAAGATCCGTATCATATTTGTCTGCAATTTCATCAATTTGTCTCTTAAACTCATCGGTATCTTCCTCCGAAATATCTGTAAACTTAACCGGGCGTACAGAGGCTTTTACTTCTTTTTCGGATATTCGTTCTTCTTTTTCTTTTATTCGCTGTTCACGTTTTTCACGACGTTGTTCCGGTGTTCCTATAAAATCAGAAAACGTAAATCCGGTCGCCAAAACGACTATAACTATCATTACCGTAAAAACTATTATACCCGCGCCTACTGCCGTTGCAAGAGAAGTAAGGGGAAGAGCAATCGCTCCTCCGAGGATACCTCCTGAAGCAAGCTTTGCCCCGTTAAAATACAGATCTGAAATAATTTTGGAAAACTCTGCGCCTTCTTCTGCCCCATGAGGCATTGTACATATATTGATAAAAACTGCAAGCAATAAAACAAAAGCACAGGAAAGCCATATTTTTATCGATCGTTTTTCCTGTCCGAGAATAATGATCACGCCTATATACACAATTACTATAGGAACAGCAATTGCCGCGCCTCCGAAAAGACCGAACAAAAAAGAAGTAGTCCAGGCACACAGAGGAGCGCTTTCCGCCGCGACAAAAAACACCACTATACAAAGAGCGACAGCAAAAAGAGAAATCGCCCATACCGTATCCCGGACATTTTTATTAACAGCCGAGGTTTTTGTTTTTGAAGATGCCGATGAAACTTTTTTTGAAGTTGTTCTTCTTGTCGCCATATTTATTCCTTTCCATAAAAATCATTTTACGGTAAAAACATTTATCAGTCTAAACAACAGATAAAACTAAGGAAGCCAAACCGAAAATCACGCTTATTGCCGCAAAAATATACATCTTCCGTTTTTCGACAAGCTTCTTTATAATAGTTACAAAAACAAGCCCTATGCCAAAAGAAATAACCATGCCAAAAAGGCCGTATGGAATATCCGCGATATCAGCGTTTTGGACAATTCCCCGAATGAGAGAAACTATGGCATCAGCTAAAAACAAAGGAACAGAAAGAAAAAACGCATATTCAACACAGAACGTACGTTTGAAATGGTTTCGTATGCAAACAGTAGCAGAAACACAAGGGGAAGAGACCCCCGGAACAATACCGACAATACAGCCAAGCCACGCAAAAAATGCGTTCATGACCGACAGCTTATATGTATGCCGTGAAGAATTTTTTTCCCTGTCCGAAAAAAAATATATAACAGCCGATAATATAAAAAATATACCCCAGAAAAGTTCTGGCTTTTCTTTTTCACCATATAGAAAAGAAAAAATCAAAGAAACTGCAATCGACGGGAGGATAGAAACAATAACAGACAAAGCTATTTTCTGATCCGTTCTTGCCTGAACCCAAACAAATTCTCCCCGGAAAATCCTCATAAAAACCAAACGCATTGCCAAAAGAAGCTCCGAAATCCTTTTTCTGAAAACAAAAATAACAGAAAAAACCGTACCCATTTGCAAAAAAAACAAAACATACGGATTGGCAGAAGCCAAAATATCTATACCGATTAACTTTTGAAGAAACGAAAGCCTGGACTGTAGCGGGATAGGGGAAAACAGTCCAGAACCCTGCGCTATGCCCAAAACAACAATTCTGATAACCTGAAGAACGAAATAATTCGCCTCCGCCACAGACAGTCCCTCCTTTTTATATGAAGGATTCCCGGGGTTTATCAAAAACCACTTTTACTTATTACGGCAACTTCCGGGTTAAAATACTTGTTATTAAAAATTTATACTGTAAGTTCCGCACCTTTTTCGATGGCTTGTCCTTTTAATCTCGGATAAACATCATTTTTCAAAAACTTTTCAACTTGCTCTGCACTTCTTCCCGTATATAAAACAGGATCAAGCTTTTGCCTGATTTCTTCCTCAGAAAGACCGAAAGAAGGATCTGAAGCTATCCGGTCAATAAGATCATTGTCAAGCCCCTCTTCTTTGATCCTTGCAGAAGCGGCCAGACTATGCTGTCTTATTTTTTCATGAAGCTCTTGGCGATCCCCTCCCTTTTTTACCGCTTCCATCATAAAATTCTCGGTTTCAATAAACGGCAGCTCGGCCATTACTCTTTTATTTATTATTTTAGGATATACTACAAGCCCGTCCGTAACATTTATATATATGTTAAGGATCGCGTCAATTCCCAAAAACGCCTCCGCAACAGAAATCCTTTTATTGGCGCTGTCGTCAAGAGTTCTTTCAAACCATTGTGTGGCCGCCGTAAACGCGGGGTTTACAGCGTCTGCAATCACATATCTTGCAAGTGCGCATATTCTCTCGCACCGCATGGGGTTGCGTTTATACGGCATCGCAGAAGAACCTATCTGGTTTTTCTCAAAAGGTTCCTCCATCTCTTTGAAATTAGCAAGGATCCTTATATCCCCAGCAAATTTATATGCAGATTGGGCAATACCGGAAAGCGTCGCAAGAAGTTGAGAATCAACCTTACGGCTATATGTCTGTCCGGAAACAGGAACGACCCCTTCAAATCCCATTTCCTCAGCTATCATTTTCTCCAGCTGATCTATTTTTTCTGTGTTCCCCTCAAAAAGTTCAACAAAGCTTGCCTGTGTTCCTGTTGTACCTTTCTGACCTAAAAGCCTGAGCGAAGAAAGTCTGAAATCTATCTCGTCAAGATCATATAAAAGCTCGTTTATCCAAAGAGTTGCCCTTTTTCCTACCGTAGTAAGCTGGGCTGGCTGCAGATGCGTATACGCCAGACACGGGAGAGCTTTGTATTTATCTGCAAACTCCGCCAACTGGGAAACAACGGTCAAAAGTTTTTTACGTATAAGTAAAAGACCCTGCCTCATAACGATCAGATCGGTATTATCTCCTACATAACAAGACGTTGCCCCCAAATGGATTATAGGCTTTGCTTTTTTCGCTTGTTCTCCATAAGCATATACATGACTCATCACATCATGTCTTACTTCTTTTTCTCTTTTTTCGGCAACATCATAATTTATATCATCTTTAAATTTTTCCAGCTCCGCAATCTGTTCGTCAGTGATATCCAAACCAAGTTGTTTTTCCGCGCGAGCAAGAGCTATCCACAATTTTCGCCATGTCTTGAATTTATTATCCGCCGAAAAAATATACTGCATTTCCCGGCTTGCATATCTTGTTGAAAAGGGACTTTCATATGATGAACGGCTCATTTGTTTTCTCCTTGTTTTTTCTCAGCAACAGCAATTTTAACGCAAATACATAAAAGCTCTGTGGCTGTCTTGAGTTCTTCGATCGGCGGATATGTAGGAGCTATTCTTATATTCCGGTCGTCCGGATCGTTACGATACGGAAAAGTTGCTCCAGCTCCGGTCAAAACAACACCTGCGTCTTTCATTAAAGCAACTGTCCGCTTAGCACAACCTGAAGGGACATTAAGCGATATGAAATACCCTCCTCTCGGACTATGCCATGAAGCAATGCCCGTAAGCTCGTTTTCAAGTTCTGTCAGAACTGCCTCAAACCTCGGTTTTATTATTTCCGCATGTTTTTTCATATAAGCACGGAGTCCGTCCGCGTTTTTGAAATATCGCGCATGACGAAGCTGGTTTAATTTATCTGGACCTATCGTTTGGAAAAAAAGCTGTTTTTTTATAAATTCAATATTATTTACACTTGCAGCCATACAACTTACGCCCGCACCAGGATATGACACTTTGGAAGTCGAACAAAACATATATATCTTGTCCTCATTCCCGTATTTTTTTGCCTCTTCCAAAATATTGAGAAGATCATCACCTTCAGAATCCAAATCATGTAGCGCATAAGCATTATCCCAAAATATCCTGAAATCTGAAGCGGCGGTTTTTATTGCGGCAAGGCGGCGGACTTTTTCATCTGAATACGTTATTCCATCAGGATTACTATATTTCGGAACACACCATAACCCTTTTACCGTCTCGTCTTTTGCCGCAAATTTTTCTATCATGTCCACATCAGGACCATCGTCAAGCATGGGTATACATATCATATTGATCCCAAAAGATTCCGTAACGGAAAAATGACGATCATAACCCGGAACTACACATAAAAAAGAAATCCTATCATATTTAGACCACGGTTTTTCCGAACCCAAAACCCCGAAAAGCATTGCTCTTGCGACACTGTCATACATCATATTCAGACTGCTGTTTCCTCCGACAATAATCTCGTTTTCGGAAACTTCCAAAAGATCCGCAAATATCCGTTTCATTTCAGGAATTCCGTCAAGAAGCCCGTAATTACGGTAATCTATCCCGTTTTCCCCAAAACAATCCTCATTATGGCTGAGAGCTGTCAATAGACCTTCCGAAATATCAAGCTGTTCTTTACAAGGTTTCCCACGTGACATATCAAGCTTAAGATTTCTTTGCTTAAATTCGTTATATCTTCCCCAAAGCTCGTTTAGTTCTTCCACAAAAAGCGCTCCCCTAACTCAATCCTTTTTATATAAATATTCATGATAATTTTTTTATTAAAATTCAGCAGTCCCCACTGTTCTCGGAAACGGAAGAACATCTCTTATATTTGACATTCCTGTAAGATACATTATCAAGCGCTCAAAACCGAGACCAAAACCGGCATGTTTACATCCTCCGTATCTTCTAAGATCTACATACCACCGGTAAGCTTCCGGATCAAGACCAAACCGAGACATAGCCGCAAGAAGATATTCTTCTCTTTCCTCTCTCTGACTGCCACCGATAATCTCTCCTATCCCTGGAACAAGAAGATCCATTGCGGCAACAGTTTTTTTATCGTCATTAAGTCGCATATAAAAAGCTTTTATCTCTTTCGGATAATCCGTAACAAAAACAGGACCTCCGTATATTTTTTCGGTCAAATATTTTTCATGCTCTGTCTGAAGATCGCAACCCCAATAAACCGGAAACTCAAAATTTCCCTTATTTTTCTCAAGAATTTTTATTGCCTGTGTATACGTAACCTCCGAAACCTCTGCCGAAACAACATTTTCAAGACGAGAAAGCAACCCTTTATCAACAAAGGAATTAAAAAAGTTCAACTCTTCAGGACAAGTTTCCATAACATCTTTTATAACATATTTCAACATATCCGATGCTAAACACATATCGTCTTGCAAATCAGCAAAAGCAATCTCTGGCTCTATCATCCAAAATTCCGCCGCGTGGCGCGCAGTATTGGATTTTTCCGCACGAAAAGTCGGGCCGAAAGTATATACACGACTAAAAGCCATCGCGTATGTCTCCGCTTCAAGCTGTCCTGAAACAGTCAAATTGGTCTGTTTCCCAAAAAAATCTTCAGAAAAATCCACTGCTCCGGAATCTGTCAAAGGAGGGGTTTTAGGGTCAAGGGTTGTGACCCTGAACATTTCCCCAGCACCCTCACAATCACTTGCCGTTATGATAGGCGTGTGAACATATATAAAATTTCTCTCATTAAAAAATTTATGGATGGCAAACGCCGCAGCCGAACGAACACGAAACACTGCGGAAAAAGTATTCGTTCTCGGCCTTAAGTGTGCGATCTCTCGTAAAAACTCAAAAGAATGCCTTTTTTTCTGAAGCGGATATTCGGGAACCGAAGAACCGAGCACTTCTATTTTTTTTGCCTTTACTTCGAAAGGTTGCTTCATTTCAGGAGTGAGGATCAAAATACCCTCAACAAAAATCGAGGCTCCTACATTGAGCTTTGAAATTTGCTTGAAATTATCTATTTTCCCTTCCTCAAAAACTATCTGACAAGACGAAAAACAACTCCCGTCATTAAGTTCAATAAAGCCAAACATTTTGCTATCACGCAAGGTTTTCACCCAGCCACACACCGAAACTTCTTTTTCCGAAAATTTTTCAGCCCCGGAATAAAGATCTTTTATCTGAAGACGCTGCATAAAACATATCCTTCCTTTAATAAATTCCGTAAATATCTAAAATATTCCCCAATACCTCCGCTCTTCTGAAAGAGCCCTTTGTTTATTCCCTTCCGCATTGACCAGAAACAGTGCAACAGCTGCAGCGATCCACATTGCCTGAAGATCCACAATCCCTTCGCCTATACCGTTAAACAATGCAAAAGACAGCATCGCCGCAAAAACAGGCATATACCTATTGCAAAATCTTTCTTTTATAATTGTCACCATCATCCGAACATACGGAACAAAAAAGACAATAGACCCTACAACACCCAACTGGGCAAGGATTCCTAAAACAAAATTATGCGAATAATTGGGTCGTATCGTCGAATACCTCGCCACAGCCTCCATTACGTTTTCCTCTCCGAAACCTACTCCGAAAAAGAAGTTATCGGGAACAATCTTTGTAAGGATAACTTTCCATATATCCATTCTGCCGGTACCTCCGGAAGCAAGGACATTCTGAAGAGTAAACCGTCGCATAATATCAAAATCACAAAACCATAACAAAATATACATAAGCGCCCCGACGGAAATCAAAGACAAAATTATTTTCCACTCAGTCTTGTACTCTCTTGCTTTTGTAAAAAATGAATATACGAGCAAAACAGCAGCGGCTCCCAAAGTAACAGCGAGAAACGCAGAACGTGAACCTGATAAAAATACAAGAAAAACAGCTAAAACAATCATAAACGCACAGGCAAGCTTATGCAACATTTTCCGAAAAACGATCAAACCACCAAAAAATATCGCGGCAAGCTGAACGACGCCTTTAGCAAAACTGTTGGGGTTTGTTTGAGTATTCAATGTAAAATGGCCTTCCCGGAAAAAACCTCCGCCAAAAATATATACTATAAAAACGGTTATAAGGATGACTGAACATGAAAAAAACAACGTTTTAATAGCCCATTCAATATTTTTTTTGTCCGATGAATAAAAGGACATCATTAAAATAAAAAGGATATTCGCGCCCATAACACACGCATAGTCTATCCTATGAGTATATCCGAAGGCTGCCGAAAGAAAAAACCAAATTATAAGAAAAGCAGAAAACGCTATATATTTCAAAGGAATTTTTTTTGCGGTACGTTTGTAGTGAATAAGAAGGCCAAGAATAAAAACAAATGAAAGAATAACCGCATAAGGAATTCCTTGAAAAAAAAACGCTTGGTTAAAAAAATTCACTATAAGCAAAGGCGGAATCGTATACAACGGATTAAAAACCAAAAGAGCCATACATATTAGGGAAATTATATCTATAACAACAGATTTCGGCGCATACAGTTTCAATATGAACATTGCTGTAAGAACACTGCATAAACAAAAATAAATTTTATCATGATATATAGTTTTACTTACCTTAACCTTTGATAAAACCGCGGGAACAGGAAACTCCGGAGCTTTGTCATAATACGGAAACAAAAGAAAAAAAATCAAGACTACATCTGAAAAACCCGGGAAGGCAGCTCCGTCAAAAAACATCCTGACCCCTGTCGCGCCAAGAAGGAGAAAATACAAATAATTTCTTGTTTTAAAATATCGATAAAAAGCCAAGCCTGTATATGCCATAACTGAAACAAACATTCCGAGTCCGTAATTAGAATGCAGATAGAAGAAAGAACTGGTGATAAATTCTGATTTATTCAATATAAAAGAAATTTGTGATTCTTTCGTGCCTAAAAAAAGATTACCAGATGAAACAAATACATCAGAAATGGCCGACTCTATTATTTTACCGCCTAAAACCCCGTTTTTGGGAACAATTATAAACCCTGTCGTGGTTATTTTTATAAAATAAAGAATCGATAAAATAAAAACAGCCGAGAAAAAAAACAGCAATGCCGCAGCACGTTCGGGATGGCGGAGCCTTTCCGTAAAAACTTTTTTTGCCCTGCTAAAAAACACAGGATGATTCCGGACGAACGTCCTGCCGTCTCGGAAATCAAATAAAACAAAAGCGGCTGTCAAAACACCGAAAACCGCAATCCCTTCCCGGCAAAGCAAAAGAAGCGAAAAAATAAAACAAACAGCCGGAAGATACGGAGAAACAGGCTCTTTGTAGCGATAAGCGCAAACCGCATATATACAAAAAAATAAAAAAACATAACCAAACCCTAAATTAAGAGTCGTCTCATAAAGCCCTCCGGATGAAGAAAAAATTTTATAAAATGAAAATACAAACCATACAAAACAGGAAAGTGCGCACAACATTTTAAGTATATTTGTTTTAAGTTTTACATTCAAAAGAAAAACCGAAAAACAGATAAAAACTGCTGGCATTATAACTCCGGAAACGCCTGCGTTCCCATTATACAAAAAGGACAAAAAGCCAAATCCTGTATATATACATAGAAAAATTGCTGCGGGAAGCTGCACGCGAAAACCGGATGTCCTTAATGAAACAAACAGGCAATAAACCGAAATCACAGCTAAAACAATCTCCGTATACGGAGATATCATAAAACCAAAAAAAGAAAGCCATACTACGGCCCAATAAAAAACCATGGGAACTGTCGCTTTGACCACGGACGCTTCCCCAAAAAATTTTCTTACTTTTTCCAGCTTTCCGATCTTTTCCATTTATTCTCCGTTAACGATCGCCGAAAACCGCCGCAACCGTGGCAAACATTATTTTTATATCTTCCCAAAACCCGAAATCCATCAACGCCTCGTAATTATATTTCATTTTTTCCGGAAGAACTATGTTCATATATGTCTCATCCGTGTTTTCCGTCTGAGTAATATATTTTTCTTCATCTTTATATAAAATACTCGCCTTTGAAGTAATTCCTGAAGGAAGGAGCAGAGTAGCCCACATTTCGGAAGTATAACGGTTCACATACTTGGGAACCTCCGGCCTAGATCCAACAAAAGTCATCTGACCGAGAAAAACATTTATTACCTGTGGAAATTCGTCAAGTCTGTATTTTCGCAAAGCTCTGCCCACAGATGTCACCCTGGAATCCCCGTTTGCGGTTATCAACGCACCAAGTTTTTCGGCGTCTTTGACCATTGTCCTGAATTTGAATATCCTGAACATACGCCCGTATTGAGTAACTCTTTCCTGTCTGAAAAATACGGGGCCGGGAGAATCGATTTTTATAATAATCGCAAGAACGACAAATACCGGAGAAAATAAAACAATAAAAAACAAAGAAAGAACAATATCAAAAAATCTCTTAAAAAACAACTGAATGTTTTTTCTGCAGAGGACATCATAATATTTCCTGACTTCATCCGTTTTCATAATTTCCGGAAGCTGTTCCCATTTCTTTATAAGCATTCTTCAAACTCCCTGCAAACATATAGAACCTCTTCATCACTAAGCAAATTATGAAGCGGCAAAGAAATTTCTGTCTCGTAAATCTCATACGCGTTTGGGAAATCATTTATATCATAACCCATATCAGCATAGGCAGTCAAAAGAGGAAGGGGCTTATAATGTACATTCGTTCCCACGCCCTTTGCGGCAAGTTTTGTTATAAAGCTGTTTCGATAATCAATGTCTTTTCCGGGGAAACGCACAAAAAACAAATGGCCGCTAGATCTGAAATCTTTGCCTTCATGAGAAAGTCTCCATAATCCGTGCTTGTCACAAAGGTCATTATACATTTTTATTATCTCATGTCTGCGATTCAAAGTTTGCTCATATCTGCGAAGCTGCGCAAGACCTATGGAAGCGAGGATATCTGTCATATTACATTTATAATACGGAGCAACAATATCGTATTCCCAGGCGCCTAAAGATGTTTTTGCAAGAGCATCCTTTGACTGTCCGTGGAGAGAAAGGAGCTGATATAATCTGTAAATCGCATCATCGTCATCAACAGCATTCTCTTTCCATGTAACAGCGCCACCCTCACCTGTCGTAAGATTTTTTACGGCATGAAACGAAAACGTAGTGAAATCCGCTGCCTGTCCGGATTTTCTTCCTTTGCAGAAAGCGCCCAAAGAATGCGCACCATCAGCAATAATAAAAGGTCGTCCGTAAGTTCTCTGTATTTCGTTTTTCGGAATAAACAGATCCTTCCTGCTGTTTATAGCGGCATATATCGAATCATAATCACACATAATTCCCGCAAGATCAACCGTAATCACCGCTTTTGTAGCCGGAGTCACAGCATCCGCAAGGCTTTGGGGATCATAAAAAGGAAAGTCCTTTGCGGTATCCACGATGACTGTCCTGGCACCCACGTGAGTTATCACTGACGCAGAAGCTGTATACGTATATGCAGGAACGATGACTTCATCGCCTTCTCCTATACCTAAAACCCTAAGGGTCAGCTCAAGCGCCGCCGTCGCAGAATTAAGACAAACAGAAGTTCCCGTCCCGCAAAAAGCCGCTATTTCTTTTTCAAACTGCTTAGTTTTAGGGCCCGTCGTTATCCATCCCGACCTGAGCGTATCCACCACTTCACTGATTTCACTTTCGGTAATATCCGGAGGAGAAAATTTTATCTGCAATCTTGACCGCTCCTTTAGAAAAACTCCTGAAAATCTCCAGAAAACATTTTATATTAATTTATATATAATTGTCTATTAAATTATTATACCATAAATGCCAAATACTGTCAATACCCGCAAATTTCTTTCCCGATTCGTAAATGTTCCGCGGTAAGTTCAGGCATATAATATTCGCTTTCAGGGTTCGAATACTCCATAAACCCCTTCCCCCAATCACCTAAACGCGTTCCGATATCCGCATTCGCATAGGTAAAGGGAAGCAACCCGACAATTTTATTATATTTTTTAGCAAGATCGTAACAAGCGTGTAAATCTTCCAGCAAAAGATCTTCCGTAGCACCGTTTATTTCGCACGCCCAGGGAACAAGCCAAAGATCCTGCCCGTAGGCGGCTGTCTCGGAAAAAAGAAGAAGATATTCCATTCTTTTTGCTTCCGATTGCATTCCGTAATAATCATAACCGAGATCAGTACAAAACTCAAAATAAGAAGCGTTTTCTTTTCCTAAAGACGGAACAGCCAGAACAGCTAACATTCGTTTTTCCGGATAATCTTCTCTGAGAGTTTTTGTCGCTGTTCGAAAAGATTCTTCATTTATACTGTTCCACTTGGGCTCGTCAACATAAAAAGCGAAAATATCATCGCCGTATTTGTCAAAAAGGACCTTATAAGAGGCATATACCTCTTCCCAATTATCATTGAGAACCTGTTCTCTATTTTTCCAGACAAAAAAGAAATTTATATAGAAAAAAGCCTTAAAGCCATTTTCCGAACATTCAATAAGAGCCTTTTCCAATTCACTTACGGTACTGCCTTCAAGAAACGCAAGGTTACTGTTGCCCATTGCGGCAACCTCCGCATAAAGAGGTTCGCTTCCCGCAAATCCCCCTGAATGATAATAACCGAAATATTTTACATTGGGAGCAAAAACCGAATCTTTATCAATAACGTTTTTCTGTATAATCTTATCCGCGAAAATCCCTCCGCTTTCCCCCTCCAGAAAAATTCCGGATATACGACTGTCGGAACAGGACAATTCATATGCGGAAGAAAGGTTTTCTTTGTCAGTTTTAAGAAAAATCACATCGCGCTGAGGCAGCGTGTCTCCCTGCTCAACAATATAACCGTCAAACCCTTCCCCAGAATCTGAAGAGACAAATATTTTTATACCGGGAAGACTTTCCGAAAATTTCTCATAGAATAATTTTTTCGCTTCATCAGAAATCCCCGAACCTATATAAAACGCAAAAACTCTGTTTTCCCAAAGATTCATGTAAGAAAAATAATTATTATATAATACATTAAATCTCGCAGAAAGCTCCCCATCATCAAAAAATACCGTTGAAACATCAAAAACAGGAAGAATCCTTTGAGTTGCAAACTCCTGCATAAGATTGTCAAAAATTCTGGCGTTTGACGGAAATTCATAAAAAACAAGGTTCGCATCTTCTTTTATATCATTGACATAACCGAAATATTCCGCGTGCGTCTCTCCGACAGACAATACGGAACACCCGGGAGAAGCAGAGATCGTCAATATTAAACAAATAATAATCGCAAGAGACTTTTTCATAATAAACTTTCCTTTTCTTTTTTCACATATATCGTATATTCGGAAGAAGTATATCCCTAAAACTTTCGATATTAAAAGGCTTTATTCTTTTCCGCATAAAAATCCCTTATTTTTTTTATATAGTTTTCTACAACATCCCAAAAAACATTTACTCCGGAAGCATGGTTTATCTCAACCCAGATACGCGTATAAAAAACCTTTATCTCTTTTGCTCTTCTTTCTATCTCATTTATACGTACATTAAAATTCCTAATTTTCCCTTTTTCCATGTTTTCATACTTTAACGCCCATAAATCAATCAATAAAATAAATACATCCACCGCACAGCAAAACTCGTCTATATAACGAGAGGCTTCTTTGCAGCCCATAATCAAAGATCTTGATTCTTCTTTCAAAAAACAAAAATCTTTCTTCGCTTCAGCAAGACTTGAATGTTCTGTTTTTCTACAGGTAGAATAATCATCAAAATTCTGTAAAAGACTTAAAAAAGCATCAGTACAGTTTCCGTTTTTTGGAAGAACGCAGCTCGCACGGAACAAAATATCACAAAAACTGCCCTTTCTCATTTCAAACACAAAGGTATCAACAAAATTTTCAGCAATCGTAAAATCTTCATTGCCTCTGAGATTCCAGCAAACACCCGCGCAAAAAGCAACCGCCATATACGATACAATAAACGGCTGACAGTGCCCGGCGTCGCCCCAATCAGTCAAAAGAACCCCTGTCCCTCCATGTTTTTTACAAAACTTTGCCGCATTATATATATTTTGTCTCGCTTTTTCATTATCTCCGAGAACAGCCGCCCATGAAGCAGTACCGGGACAAAAATAAAAGTCAAGTCCGGTTTTTTTGAGAGTTTTCCCTGGGCTGTCAAAATCGGTTTCCGCCTCATACCCCCAAACAAGAGGGATCATATCTTTCGGCAATTCCGAGATCTTGTCCGGATGATTAAAAATTATATCAGCCCAGAAAAGCATTCTTTTCCCACGTTGACAAAGCATTTCATGTAATTTCAGTAAATGATTGACGTAAACGGCCGCTACTCCGTATTTTTCCCTGGCTTCTTTTACTTTTTCACTGTTTTCCAGCTCCCCGACCTCGTCACAACCAACATTAAAAAAATCCGAAGTAAAACAGGGAAGAAGCGAATCATATATATTATTCAAAAGATCAATTGATCTCGGATCAAGAGGGTTAACGGAAAAATCTCCCGGTGAAAGCTCAAGCTCCCGAAGTTCAGGCTTTTGGACCCAGCTGTACATATGCCCGAAACTGTTTTGATTAGGCACGACGTCTATGTATCTTTCGTTGCAATATTCAACAATCTTCATAACCTCAAAAGGCGTCAGCCCTTCTATATCTTTTGAATATTCAGGATACGCAGAATACTCAAAAGCATGATTTTCCAAATAAAGCTGTAACTCATTATATTTCAGTTCTGCAAGAACATCGATTATTCGCAGGATCTCTTTCAACTTAGGTACTCGTGCGCGGCTTATGTCCAACATAAATCCTCGGCGTTTTATATCGGGAAAATCATGAATATCAATAAAAGGCAACTTTTTCCCGTTTTCGCGTATAAGTTGCATAAAGGTTGTTACTGCACGAAAAGCGCCAACTGGCTCGCCGTAAGTAATAAAAACACCTTTTTTATTTATTTTGATTTTATATTCTTCTCCCGTAAGAGCTTTATCAAAAGTCATGCTGACCGAAGGTGTACGCTTCCCGTAATAGTCCGCAACAGGATAACATTTTTCGTTAATCTCTTTTTCATATCTGGCGGAAAAATCCGAAACTATACGGAAAATCTCAGGATTTTTCTTATATTCGAAAAAAAGACAAAAATCCTTTTCAAGCAAGAACGAGCCTTCCGTATGTTTCATTTTACGTGGGGCAGGAAAAAGCATAATTCACACATCCTCGTCGACATTTTTATTCCTTAAAACAAGTGCATTATATCATAAAAACCCTATAAAATCAAGGAGTTTTCTTTTTTTTAGAATTTATTCCATTTTTACACGTAAAAAATCTTTCCCGAGTTTTTTACAGACTTCCTTTGTCTCCTCGTCAAGACCTTCCGATTCTATTATAATATCCGCATTTTTCAAAACACCGCTATCCGTTTCCGAAAGAACGGAACGTATAGCAACTTCCGCATTTTCATAGGTGTTTTTTTTCAAAAACATTCTTATTTCAGCTTTATAAATTATGTGCTTTGTTTGCCTGAAAAAAAACTTGTACAGCTGTATCAATATTTCATAAATCCCGATTACCGCAAAAACAGCTATTATTATTTGTCCTATAGAATTAAGCATAATAAATCACCCGTAACAGTATATGCCGAAAATGTTTCACGTGAAACATCCGCAAACTATTGCTTTTTTCCTGAAAATATGATATAATAGCCAAAAAGAAACAAATATATCCGGAGGTAATGGGGTTGGCAAAAATTATTGCCGTTGCAAATCAGAAGGGAGGCGTCGGAAAGACTACGACAGTAGTGAACCTTTGTTCGTGTCTTGCCGAAAAGGGAAAAAAGATACTGCTCCTGGACGCGGACCCTCAGGGAAACGCAACAAGCGGATGCGGAATATCAAAAAAAACTCTTGAAAAATCATCTTACGACCTGATAATCGGACAAGAGCCGCTTGAAAAAACCATAATAAAAACAAGATTCAAAAACTTAAGCATTGTTCCGTCAACAATGGATCTGGCAGGAGCGGAACTTGAATTAGCGGAAATGCCACATCGAGCCAGAAGTCTTGAAAAAGCTCTAAATTGCGAAGAAAAAGATAGATATGATATCATTATGATTGACTGCCCTCCGTCTCTCGGGCTTATAACGATAAACGCGCTAACGGCCTGTAATACCGTACTTATCCCCATACAGTGCGAATTTTATGCACTTGAAGGGCTTTCGCAACTGATGAATTCCATGAGACAAGTCAAAAAACTTTACAACCCCGGACTTGAAATCGAAGGCGTTCTTGTCACAATGTTTGACGGAAGATTGAATCTCACAACACAGGTTCTTGCCGAGGTGAAAAAATATTTTCCGGACAAGACATTCAAAACCGTGATCCCCAGAAATGTCCGTATTTCGGAAGCTCCGAGCCATGGTATGCCTATAAATTATTATGACAAAGGGGCGAGAGGAAGCACGGCATACGGAGAACTCGCGGAAGAAATCATAAGGAACAACAGGAGGGTTTTACGTGGCTAAAGGGTTAGGGAAGGGTCTTGAGGGGCTTTTCGAAGAAAATACAGACTTTCAGTCGGACACTGGAAGCGAACTTAATTTTATAAGGATCACGAACATAGAACCTGACAGAAATCAGCCCAGAAAAGTTTTTAACCGTGATTCTCTGGACGAGCTTTCCGCTTCGATCGCTCAACACGGGGTGTTGCAGCCTATTATCGTAAAACCTTTAGAAAACGGACAATACCGGATCATTTCGGGGGAACGCAGATGGAGAGCAGCACGACTGGCCGGGATTACAGAAATACCGGCACTTATAAAAAACGATGCGGATGAAAAGCTTTCTCTTGAAATAGGGCTTATAGAGAATCTGCAAAGAGAAGACTTAAACATCGTAGAACAGGCGCGCGGATATAAAACTCTTATGACGGATTTTTCTCTCACTCAAGAGCAGATCGCTCAAAGAATGGGAAAGTCCCGGTCATCAATCGCAAATACATTAAGAATACTTTCTTTGCCCGATTCCGTTTTACAAATGGTTACAGACGGAAAACTTTCCGCAGGGCACGCGAGAGCATTGCTGCCTTTGTTTGAGCAGAAGCCGGACAAAGAATATATATTGAAAGAAGCTGAAAAAATAGCAAAAAATGGTCTTACTGTCCGCGAT
>CALWNV010000002.1 GCA_944382895.1 uncultured Clostridia bacterium
CTGCCCCCCGACTGCAATTATTCGCTTAACATAAAGTTTTTCATTGGTCACCGCTGCATTCACGCTTTCCAGATCAGGCTGGAACACCACAATATCTCCGGGTTTAGGCGTATAAAATAAGTCAGTAACAATATATCGGTCATTCGGATGCATGGTGCTTACCATGGAAGTCCCCGTGACGTACCCCATGCGAAAAAGTAAGGTAAGGATCAAAACAGCTGCAACAACAGCGCACACCAAAGCCTCAATTATATCAAAAAAACCTGAGACAAATTTCTTTTTTATTTCATTTTGCTCCGTAAGCATATGAAAAACCCCTTCATCAAAATATTTCTAAAACAATAAATCTGCCGGGGATATCTTTATATTAATTCAATATCAAAAAACAGGGGCCGTCGAATATACTCCGACAGCCCCCTCTCTTCTTTACGGTTACAGAAGTTCCTTAACCCTGGCCGCTTTACCTACACGATTACGCAAATAATACAATTTGGCGCGGCGAACCTTACCTTTTCTGACAACCTCGACCTTTTCAATGTTGGGAGAGTTGACGGGAAATGTTCTTTCAACGCCTATACCATACGATACGCGTCTTACCGTTACAGTTTCGGAAACGCCTCCATGCTTTTTAGCAATTACCGTACCTTCAAAAACCTGAACCCTTTCTCGCGAACCCTCTTTGATTTTTACGTGCACCCTGACCGTGCTCCCAATATCAAAGCACAACGGCTCGGCTTTTAACTGGTCTTTTGTAAAATCCGCAATAATATTTTGCATTTTCTCAATTCCTCCCGAAATACCATTTCAAGATATAAAAGGGTGTTCGTGCTGAGAATGCAGAGGACCGCCCCTAAAATCAAGCTATATGATTATACCATATCTTCACATAAAAAGCAATACCGGAAATTTTAACATTTTTACGAACTCTGGCTTCTCTTTATAAAATAAATACTGTGTACAACAGATACAGATTTCTACCCGTTACGGTATCCGCATTATACAAACAACGTTTTCGCAAAACCGAAAACCATAATAACTAAACAGAGACATCTTCCTCTGAACGGAAGACATCTCTGTTTAAAGAGGAGAAAATGAAAAACTATCAAAATTTATCCAAAAAGAGTTTCAATATAATTTTTAAGAACTTCAACCGATTTATCAGGCCCTAAAATCCCTGTGTTCAGGGAAATGCCGTAAGTGTCAGTATCTCCCCACGTCCTGTTTGTATGAAAATTATAATAACTTGCTCGTTTTTTATCTGTTTTCTTAACGATATCCGCCGCTTTATCCGGTGAAACGTTATATTCCTTGATCGCCCGCTGTACACGATAATCAAAATCAGCGAATAAAAAAATATTTGCCACATCTTTACGGTTACGTAAAACATAGTCTGCACAACGTCCGACAATCACACATGAATGTTTCTCTGCGAGCTCCGCTATCAGATCTGCCTGCAGCTGAAAGACTTTGTCATTAAGAGGCATGGAAATATCGCCCCAGTAAGAATAGCTTCCGTCCATTCCGTATGCACCCATCGCAAGCGAATAGAGAAGGCTGTTCGTAGGACGCTCATCGACGCTTTCAAAAATCTTTTCATTCATGCCGTTCTTTTTTGCGGCAAGGGTTATAAGCTCCTTATCATAAAATGCTATGCCTAAACTCTCCGCTAAAGCCTTGCCGATAAGCCTGCCGCCGCTTCCGTACTGTCTTGCCACGGTTACAACATATTTTTTCTCAGACATAAAAGCTTCCTTCTTTAATTTTTATATAAATATTATATCATAAAAACAACTAAATGTCAATCCTTTTTTGCTTTTTCGCAATCTTCGCAAAAGATTTTGCAAAGATTTCCGTTTGAAAGGGTCTGAACAAATTCATAATTTTTTACATTCATCCCGTTCAAATAAATCTCACCGGTGAATTCTTTCGGAATATACACAAACAAAGGAAGCCCTGCTTCCGCAACGGAAAAAATCTTCAGAACTCCGTCCTCATATTTCTCACAGACACTTCCGCACCCCAAATATATATTTTCGTTGCAATAAACAAAAAACGGATGAGATTCTATCTTTTTGATACAAAGAGCCCGACACTCATGCGGATTTATACCTTTACAGACATACTGCGATTCATATTCACCAAGAAAAGCTCCTGTATGACAGTCCGTTACCAAAGCTCTGCCATCAAAACTCACAACCTTATCAACAGAAGTTTTGCCATCCCAATTATAAAGAGCATGAATCTCTGTCTTTGTGCTCTTTTCGTCAACATCTATAACAGTGTGCGTAGAATACGGATACTCAAAAAAATCAACAGGCCGCGCAGCCTTCCCATAAGGAGGAATGATATTCCGAAAAATACTTTTCCGAGCATCAGAAAGGTCCGACATTATGTCGTTTATCAGAATATGACCTCCGCTGAAAGCGACCGCCGTCGCCCTCGTCAAAGCTTCTTCTTCTGTCAAATGAAGCCCGTCATCGCCCCATCCGTACTCGCGGGTAAGCAATGCGTCCGGGTCGTTAATGAAAACTTTTCCGTGATAAGGGCTCCGGTATATCGCATTTTGACAGTCAAGCACAAGTATCAGCCATCCGTCAGGTCTTCCCGGGGTTCCTGCGCCACCCCACACAATATCCGGAGACGTACGTATGGCATCAAAAATTCCGGCGCTTTCTCCTATAGGAGCTCCGCATGCAAGCAAAAAAACATCCTCGCCAACGGCCTCTCTGATGGCTTTTATAAATTTTTTATATACTGCGACACTGTAATCGGTCTCATAAAACACAAGACTTTCTCCGTTACCCATGCGGCAAAGGGTATTAACCAGAAAATCAACCTTGAAATATATTGCGCCATATTCACTGTTGCTGCGCAAAAACGCCTCTTTTGTTTTATCAACAATCTCTGTGGCTGAAATATCCAAAGGAAAAACGTTCCCGAAACTACTTATCAACTCCCCGTTAGGGCGGTTGATATATTTTTCATATGTTTTGAAATTTTCCGTATCAGCGCTTATAAGACCGGCGCTCATCCATAAACCCAAAGAAAGACCTCTCGCTTTGAGTTTCGCGCACAGATCTTTCATTCCTGCAGGGAAGGAATCTTTGTTTGAATCCCATTTTATATCAAAGGAAGTTGAGTTTTGCCACCCGTCATCCACCTGAATAAGGGATGCTCCTCTGTCTGCAAATTCCCGGGATATAATCTCGGCGTTGGTGAGTATTTTTTCCTCATCTATCCCGTTCGCATAACAAGACCATGACGACCATCCACAGGGCACAGCTTTCATTTTACATATCCCTAATCTGTCACGGAGAAGTGCCGTATAACTTTCAAAAAATGAAAGAGCCTCGCTTCCTTCATTCAAAATAATCCGTTCCAGAACATAACGCTCCCCTTTTTTAACTTTTTTACCCTCAAGAGACCAGCCTATGTTCAAAACACCCTTATCAAACATAAAAAACGTATAGAAACGGTTAAAGGTGGAAAACGCTGCGTTAAACGTATATAAGCCGCTTTTAAGCATAAAAATATCTCGTCCCGAACCCATTCCCGTGTCTGGATTATCCGCCCGAACAATACGGGCAAAAGAATTAGTACTTATCCCTGATTGATAATAATATGTATCTTCAGCTTTAAGCCCGTTTTCGGCAATATCAAAAATAAGATAAAAAAAATCTAAAGAGATATCCCTGTGCGGAACAAAAGAAAGTTCGTATTCATCGCAAATCTCTGTTTTTTTTACCGAAAAATCAATATCGGCAATACTAAAATTTTCTCCGGTAAATAAAGAGGTATAAACCTCCCCCTCTGAATACAAACTGCTTTTTATTCTCATAGACTATTCTCCTTAAAAAATTAAAAAACTATAGCCATACCGTATCTTCATCTTTATACGGATTTTTGCATTTTCTCTTTGAAACAGGCTCGTCGTCACCCATATTTTCATATTTATATCTGTAACTTTTACGCTTTCTGAGCTTTTCCGCGTCTTTTTCAAGCAATCTCATGGAAGCAAGATCTATCCTGTTCCCTTGTTTATCGGTAATAAGCCCGCAAAAGCATTGAAACCCCACTTCCGTTTCTGTCATAAGCCTTCCGCATTCCGGACAAAACTTCATTTTTTCTCACCTTTATATATGAAACGATATCCGTTATCCGTAAGAAAAGTCTCCGCCGCGGCTTTGAATTCATAAATACGCCGGCCTTTAACAGGAGAAACCCTGGGAAAACAAAAATATAAATTTTCAAGCGAATCCAGAGTAAGGAGCTTTTCATCTGTCTGAGCCCGGGAAACAGAAAGGAAAAGGCCCTTCCCGTCTTTTTTATAAAAAATAGTCCCTCTGTTGCCTTCAAAATCAAGAGAAATTTCGCCGTCTTCCATGTTTTCTATGCGAGCGCGGTCTTTCGCGGCGGCTTCATCCACCTGACCGAAAATCTCATCAAGATCGAGTTGGTCAAACTCTTTTTCTTCCTCGGTTTTATCTTCTTCCGTTTTTTCCGCAAACGGTTCAGGATGGTCGAGAATTATATTTCTTATCACTTTTTGTATAGGTGCCTCATCCGAAGATCTGCCTGTATATCCGCCCATATAGCAGGCAACATTTTTGCGTTTATCATAAAAAACAGGGACAATGCATCCGCTTTCAAGTTCAACAACATCCCTTGAAAGATCCTCCTCTTCCTTTCCAAGGCTGTCGCACAAAAAACATACGCAATAAGAAAGTCTGTTTTTTCTTCTGTATCCGGTTTCCGCGTCTGTTTCCGCTTTCCTTTCAAGCAAAAACTGTTTGAAATCAGTGTTTTCATCTGAAATCCACACCCCTGTGTTCCCTTTTACGGCAAGACACGGGTTTTTCTCTCCCAGCACAAAACCTTCCGCAGCAAGGATACCGTACAAAAAGTCTTTTGTAACATCTCGTCTGTTTGATGGGTAAAATCTTCTGTCAGAACGCAGCCGCTTCTCGTTTTTCACCATCGCGTCGACAATTAACATATTGTGAGTATGTTTTTTCAAGAGAAAAAGGACAACTCCCCAAAAAACCATCATGCAAATAATCGCAACCATCGTTGTATTGTTTTGATTAAGCAGCCCCGAAAACAAAGTATTCAATAATGTAAGAAGAACAATCGGCATAAACAATAAAATTACGCATAAAACCGTATATCCGATTTCTCTTTTTCTCCATTTTTTAAGATTTTTCATACAAACCTCCGTATAAAAGGACCTTTCACAAAAACACGTCTTCCGATTTCACATCAAAAAGCGCGATTTGTTTTGGTCTATTATAACATACTGTTAAAAAAAATTCAAGACAAATCCTTTTTATAAATAAAACCCTCTTTTCAGGTCTGGACTTTTTAACAAAAATAGGTTATAATATTCAATGAGGTGAAAAAATGAAACTATTTGTGCAAAACAATACAGATAGTGCAGTCGCAGCCTTTTTAAGCAAATATTTTAACTGTATTTCCGTGCCAGAAAACAGTCTTTTAGATCGTCCCGTTTCTTCCCATATCGATATGCAGATTTTTATTTTCCCGGACAAAACCGCGGTATGTGCGCCATTTTGTCTCGAATTTTATAAAAAAAACCTGCCAGATTTTACAATTTTATCTGGCGCTATGCCTCAAAGCCCGTATCCTTATGACGTCTTATACAACTGTTTTATTGCCGGGAACTGTTTGTTTTGCAATGAACGCGCAACAGATAAAACAATTCTTTCTTACGCCCGCAAACTGGGATTAAAAATAGTTCGCGTTGCGCAGGGATACGCAAAATGCAGTACTATCATTGTTTCAAAAACAAAAATCATAACCTCAGACCCGAGCATCCGCCTTGCCGCGGAAAAAGAAGGGTTATCAGTTCTTAAAACCGTCAACGATACGGTTTTTTTGCAAGGATATGATTCAGGCTTTATCGGGGGAGCTTCTTTCGTAACCGATAATGCCCTGTTTTTTACCGGAGACATTTCAAAACATCCCGACTATGATCGAATCCTGTCTTTTTCCGAAAAAAAAGTATTTTTTATAAACAACAGGCCTTTATATGATTACGGAAACATAAACCCGGTGTAAAGCATATACTATACTGGTGATTATTATGCGAAAAGCAAAACTTTCGCCTAAAGGCAAGCTGTTTTTTTCCGTGATCCTGTTTATTTTGATAATTATTCTGGTTTTTTATTATTATGATGCAAAAATGAGCCCTATCATAAAAGATATGGCTCTTTCAAAAGCCGAAGATTTTGCTACAGAAATCATAAACGCCTCGGTTCTTGAAGAACTCGGGAAAGAAAATCTTTCATATGATGAAATAATAACTCTTGAAAAAACCGATCAGGGATTTATATCTGCAGTCAAAACAAACTCCGCAACAGTTAACAGAATAAAAGCGGACATCGCGCTTGCCGTCATGCATGACTCGGTGATGTTGGAAGAAGAAAGCATCGAAATCCCCATAGGAAGTTTGACCGACATTGAGTTTCTTGCCGGACGCGGACCTAAAATATCGGTAAAGATCGTTCCTCTGGGCAATGTTTTTGTAAATATAAACCAAGAATTTATTCCCTCGGGAATAAACCAAACACTGCACAGGATCATGCTTGAAGTCATTGTCGAAGCGGATCTTGTCTTTCCCACTGAGACCGAAACCGCTTCCTATAAAAGCACCTTCATTTTATCGGAAACGATAATCGTAGGGGATGTCCCTAACGTTTATGCAGACATAGGAGCTTTTGCAACAGAGGGCGGCAATAAATAATAATTGAGATGAGAGAGGGAAAAATGGACATCAAGAAAAAAATCAAGGCTCTTACGGACAAGCTTTTAGAATATTCCGAAAAATATTATACCTATGATTCTCCGGAAATCACTGACTTCGAATATGATAGGCTTTCAAGAGAACTTTCGGAACTTGAAAAGCAATATCCTATGTATGCCCTTCCATATTCACCTACCCAACGCGTAGGAGGACAAATCCTGCAGGGCTTCGAGGAAGTTGTTCACGAAGTCGAAATGGAAAGCCTTCAAGACGCTTTTTCATACGAGGAACTTGAAGCATTTGACAAGCGAGTTAAAAACGTATTCCCAGACGCTGAATATGTGACCGAACTTAAAATAGACGGGCTTTCGGTTTCTCTCACATATGAAAACGGAATACTTACACGCGCAGCCACCAGAGGCGACGGCAAAATAGGAGAAAATGTGACCGCCAACATAAAAACCATTGCCTCTGTCCCACTCAAACTTTCCTGTCCCGTAAAAAAACTCATTGTCCGCGGCGAGGTATATATGCCGAGAAAAGCTTTTGAAAAGCTTAATGAACAAAGAGATATGGAAGGTGAACATCCTTTCGCAAATCCGCGTAATGCCGCCGCAGGCTCCCTTAGACAGCTTGACAGCTCGGTCACCGCGTCCAGAAATCTTGACATATTTATTTTCAACCTTCAAAAATGCGAAGATAAAAACTTTTCTACCCATAGCGAAACTTTGGACTTTCTCAAAACTCTCGGTTTTCGAGTAAGTCCGTATTATAACCGGTTCAAGACCATTCATGACGCGTTTGAAGAAATTTCCCGGCTCGGGCAACTGCGTGACACTCTTTCCTTTGACACGGACGGCGCGGTTATAAAAACAAACGATCTTTTGATGAGAGAAAAACTTGGAAAGACAACAAAATTTCCAAAATGGGCAATTGCGTATAAATATCCTCCCGAACAAAAAGAAACAGAGATCCTCGGTATCCAAGTGAATGTAGGCAGAACTGGAGTTTTGACTCCTCTCGCCGTGTTGAATCCTGTTTTCTGCGCAGGATCCACCATTTCAAAAGCCACGCTCCATAATAAAGATTTTATCGCCGAACGAGATATCCGGATAGGAGACACAGTGATTATCCAAAAAGCGGGAGATATAATCCCGGAGGTAGTGAAAACAATAAAAGAGAAAAGACCTTCCAGCACAAAGAAATTCGAAATGCCTTCCGTCTGCCCGGCATGCGGCGAACAGGTTGTCCCGGACGAGGACAGCCCTGTTCTGCGTTGTATAAACAGTGAATGCCCGGCGCAACTGCTTAAAAACATAATACATTTTGCTGAACGAGACGCGATGAATATCGATGGTCTCGGAGAGGGAATAATCTCCCGATTTTCAGAAGAAGGTCTTATTTCTTCCGCGGCGGATCTTTACCGACTTAAAAAAGCCGATATTTCCAATCTTGAGCGATTTGGCGAAAAATCAGCGGATAATCTTCTTGTATCAATTGAAAACTCAAAAAAACAAAACCTGAATAACCTTATATATGCTCTCGGGATCCGGCAGGTGGGACAAAAAGCATCCAAAATCCTTGCAGCCAGATTCGGGACAATAGACGCGCTTATTGCAGCAACAAAAGAAGAACTGACTGTTATAGAAGACATTGGTCCTGTCACCGCGGGATATATCCGAGAATATTTCAGCAATAAAAAAAATCTCCATTTTATTTTTCGCCTTAAAGAGGAAGGAATCAATACGAATTATAAAAGCGATCTTAAAGATAACCGTTTTGAAGGCCTTACATTTGTTTTAACAGGGACCCTTTCAGGTTTTACACGTGACGAAGCTTCCTCCATTATTGAAAGTTTCGGGGGAAAAGTTTCTTCCTCTGTTTCCCGCAAGACCTCATTTGTCATAGCCGGAGCAGAAGCGGGCTCAAAACTGACAAAAGCGGAGAACCTCGGAGTAAAGATAATCGACGAAGCTGAGTTTTCGCGAATGATCCAAATTCAATAAAAATTTTATTTTATATCATTTACATTTTTTTCTGTTTGTGGTATACTTATAAACAAGTATATCACATATCACGGAGGTTGAAAAATGGACAAAATAAAGATGAAAACCCCGCTTGTAGAAATGGACGGGGATGAAATGACAAGAGTTCTCTGGCAATGGATAAAAGAATATCTTCTTTTGCCTTACATAGACCTTAAAACAGAATATTATGACCTTGGTCTTGAAAACAGAGAAAAAACAAAAGATGCCGTAACTGTTGAAAGTGCCGAAGCAACAAAGAAATACGGAGTAGCCGTTAAATGCGCAACAATAACCCCGAACGCAGCGAGAGTCAAAGAATATAACCTCTCGCAAATGTGGAAAAGCCCCAACGGAACCATTCGGGCAATCCTTGACGGGACGGTTTTCCGGGCACCTATTCTTGTAAAAGGAATAACTCCCTATGTCCCCACATGGAAAGCGCCTATAACGATTGCTCGTCACGCTTACGGAGACGTTTATAAAAACACGGAAGCGACAGTCCCTGCCGGATCAAAAGCCGAACTCCTGATAACGGATAAAAACGGAAACGAAACACGCCTTCCTATCCACGATTTTGACGGAGACGGGATTGTAATGGGTATGCACAACACAGATAAAAGCATCTCCAGCTTTGCCAGAGCATGTTTCAATTTTGCCCTTGACAAAAAAGAAGATCTTTGGTTTGCTACAAAAGACACTATTTCAAAAAAATATGACCATCGATTTAAAGATATTTTTGCAGAAATATTTGAAAATGAATACAAAACGAAATTTGAAGAAAAAGGGATTGAGTATTTTTACACTCTTATCGACGACGCTGTGTCCCGTGTAGTACGTTCTGAGGGCGGATTTATATGGGCATGCAAAAACTATGACGGGGATGTTATGTCCGATATGGTAGCGACAGCGTTTGGAGATCTCGCCATGATGACTTCCGTGCTTGTTTCCCCCGAAGGATATTATGAATACGAAGCAGCTCACGGAACCGTTCAAAGACATTATTATCAGCATCTTGAAGGGAAAAAGACTCCCACCAGTTCTATAGCAACCATTTTCGCATGGACCGGAGCTCTCGCAAAGAGAGGCGAACTTGATAATATCCCGGAACTTGTCAATTTTGCAAAAGCGCTTGAGCGCGCCAGCATAAAAACAATAGAGGACGGCGTCATGACCAAAGGGCTCGCAAAGCTTTCGACCATAGAAAATAAAACTCTCGTCAACGCGGAAGATTTCCTTCTTGCGATAAAGCACAGGATCAGTCTTTAACAAACGAAAGGACAAAAAATTATGGATAAAAAAGTTGTTTTGATTGTCATGGACGGCATAGGTCAAAACCTGTCCGAATACGGCAACGCAGTAAAGGCCGCAAAAACACCGGCTCTTGATTTTCTTACAAAGACATATCCGTATACTTTCATAAAAGCTCACGGAACCGCTGTCGGACTTCCTTCCGATGATGACATGGGAAACAGCGAAGTCGGACATAACGCCTTGGGCTGCGGTCAGATATATTCACAAGGGGCAAAGCTCGTCAACGAAAGCATAGAATCAGGTAAAATGTTTCAAAATGAAACCTGGCAAGAGCTTGTGTCAAATTGCAAGCAGAATAATGGGACTTTGCATTTTCTTGGTCTCCTGAGCGATGGTAATGTACACTCAAACATAAAACATCTTTTCGCAATGATGGAAGCCGCAAAAAAAGACGGCGTAAAAAAATGCCGGATACATATTTTACTGGACGGAAGAGATGTCCCGGCCACAAGCGCCCTCAAATATGTGGACGAGCTTGAAAACGAAATAGCAAATCTTTCCGCTACGGATTTTGATGTCCGGATCGCCTCGGGCGGAGGAAGAATGCAGATAACAATGGACAGATACGAAGCAAACTGGGCCATGGTAGAACTTGGCTGGAAAACGCATGTTCTCGGAGAAGGAAGACTGTTTTCCTCCGCAAAAGAAGCGATCGAGACTCTTCGCAAAGAAACAGGCGCGATTGACCAGGATCTACCTCCGTTTGTCATAGGTGAAAACGGGACACCGTGCGGAACAACCGAAGATGGGGACAGTTTTGTTCTTTTTAATTTCAGAGGTGACCGAGCCTTGGAAATAAGCCATGCTTTTGACGATGAAGATTTTACTGCTTTTGACAGAAAAAGACATCCTAACGTCGTATACGCAGGAATGCTTCAATATGACGGAGATCTCAAGATCCCAAAAAAATATCTTGTTGCTCCTCCACATATAGAAAACACTCTTTCGGAAGTTCTCGTAAAAGCGGGCATAAGACAGTATGCGGTATCCGAAACCCAAAAATACGGACATGTGACATATTTCTGGAACGGGAACAGAAGCGAAAAATTTTCGGAAGAGCTGGAAATCTTTGAAGAAATTCCTTCCGATATTGTCCCGTTTGAACAACGTCCGTGGATGAAAGCGGCGGAAATCACCGACAAAGTGATTGAAGCTATAGAAAGCGGAAAATACGGATTTATCCGTGCAAATTTTCCAAATGGCGACATGGTAGGGCATACAGGTAATTTTCAGGCGGCGGTAATAGCCGTAGAAGCTGTTGATCTGTGCCTTGCCCGGATTTTGAATGCTCTTGAGGGAAAAGATGAATATGTTCTTTTGGTAACGGCAGATCACGGAAACGCGGACGAAATGCTTGAGAAAGCAAAAGAAGGCTCGGATCCGAAACCGAAAACAGCACATACGCTTAACCCTGTTCCGTTCATAATCGCAGATAAAACAGAAAAAAGAGAAATTGGCGAAGGCCCGTTCGGGCTTGCAAACGTTGCTGCAACAGTAACAAAGATTATGAATGTGGATACTCCGAAAATGTGGGAGGCGAGTATAATAAAATGATAATCCTTGACAGACTGATTGAACAAATAAAAGCAGACGGCGCGGATGTTTCTTCTATTGTAGAAATGGATGAAAACGGAGATTTTGTAAAAAAAGACTTACGTTCGTTTCCGGTGGCAAAATATACATTTTCTGTTTCAAAAAGTTATACCGCGGCAGCGATCGGTGTTTTATATGACAGAAATCTCCTTTCAGATGAAGATCCGGTCTACCCTCTGTTCAAAGATCTTTTTGCTCCGTCTCATGATCCGAAATGGGAAACCGTGAGGATAAAGGATCTACTTCAACATCGATCCGGCTTTGCAAAACCTTATTTGAATTATAAAGACGAAGACGACAGTCTTTTTCAGACAGACGATCCGCTCAGGCTCATGTTTGAGATCCCTCTTTCAGGAACAATCGGTGAAACGATGGTATACGTTGATCCGAATTATTATCTTCTTTCCAGGATTGTGGAATTAAAAACAGGGATGACTCTTTACGAGTTCGTCCGTCGTGAATTTTTTATACCAATGCATTGTACCGATCACGCGTGGACCTGCTGTCCCAAGGGACATACTGACGGAGGCTCAGGTCTTTTAATAAGAACACAGGATATGGCAAAACTCGGTGTCGTGTATTTGAATGGGGGAATATACAAAGGGAAAAGATATCTTTCCGAAGAATGGATCAAACGCTCGGTCGCGACAAGATATGTCGATGACCTCGGAGAATATGGTTACGCCGTACTCAGAAAAACCACCGCATGCGAAAATTACTATTTTCAGGGAGCATACGGACAGCTGGTATATATCATGCCCCGAACAAAACGTGTTATTGCCTATCACAGCATAGGGGCGGACAATAACAAATACATAGATCTTCTCAGAGAATGGGAAAACGAGGAACTTGCGCAAAAAGGCTGAAAAGGAGAGGTTTTTATGAGTTTAAGTGAACTTAACGTTATTGATTTTCATTCTCATTTCAATCACGGATCCCCTCTTGATCCCGCAGAAACGGAAATATATAAATTCGGTCTTGATTTTCTAAAAAAAGGATATGATTACGCAAACATTTCTTCCGTAGGATTTTCGACCTATGCCGGAGTTTTATCGAACAAAGAAGTTGCCGAAGAAAATGACTACCTTTATAATCTCGCGCTTGACACACCTTGGATATATCAATGGGTAGTAATAGAACCTCGTCACGAGGAAACCTTTGAACAGGCAAAAAAAATGCTTGACAGCCCGAAATGTCTGGGATTGAAAATACACAGCCCGTGTCACGAATATTCAATTGCCGAATACGCCGATAAGATTTTTTCGTTTGCAGATGAAAGAGGCGCCGTCGTTCTTATGCACCCCGACAGAATGGAATTGATGCCTGAATACGCGGATAGATATAAAAACATGAAACTTGTAATCGCACATCTCGGAACGGTTGATCATGTCAACGCGATCGAAACCGCAAAATATGGTAATATTTATACCGACACGTCTGGTGTGGCCAGCTCCAATAATAATATTCTCGAGTACGCTATAAGCAGAATAGGAACGGACCGGATACTTTTCGGAACCGATACATACGCGGCAGGATTTCAACGCGGAAGGATTGAATACGCTCCAATCCCCGAACAAGATAAAATTAAGATTTTAAGGGAAAACGCCATAACCTTGTGTCCTCAACTTAAAAACGCCTAAAGCAAGATAATACCGAAAACCGGAGAATATCAGCTTAACAAATCGAAAAATATGACGGCGCATATAAGCGCCGTCATATTTTTTGTTTCCCAATCGGGCAAACACGCTCACAGGATGTCTGAATAAGAGTACACAAACTCCACATGTACCAATAAACCCTTCCCTTTACTGACAACCTGACAAAATTTCATGCCGTCTTTCCGAACAGCTCAACTCTCAGTAAAAAACGCTACAAAAATAAAGAGTGTGCATATAATCTTTACAAGACTGCCTGCATTATTTACCTGTTTAGAGGAAGAGTAAAAGAAAGTCAAAGCCGGGTACACGCTTATTTATTTCAGGCTTGACGGTTACTCGCTTCCCCTTTACTTTTTCAGGAGGTTGACCGCAAACTTGAAGACAGACACTTTAACGAAAATCAGGACATAGAACAAAAAACAAAGGCTTTACTGATACCTGGTTGCGGCTGAAACCGTCTGTTGTTTGAATCTTCCCAACTTCAAACAAAACTTTGGACTTCTGCCGCTTAAACATATTTGCTCTCTTCTGCAAAAACTATCTTACTGCGGCAATACTGACAGAACGCATAACATTCTACCCTTTGCTTTGGAAATCCGTATACATAATCAAGAAGCCCGGAGTACTGAGCTTAAAGACCATACTCCGGGCTTTTTAATATATATTCACATAATCCGATCTTATTTTTCCGACAATCCATCGTCGGGATTAAACGCTGACGTA
Source organism: uncultured Clostridia bacterium (assembly GCA_944382895.1). Lineage (GTDB taxonomy): Bacteria > Bacillota > Clostridia > Oscillospirales > UBA644 > QAKR01. The sequence goes on from CALWNV010000002.1 coordinate 14,076, forward strand.
ACAAGGGGTTCTGGCAGCTTTGTAGTAAAAAGACTGACTAAAGGGACAATAATAACTGAAACAGCCATTGCCGTCACTCCGAACACCGGAGCATCTGCTGACGCAGCCTTAAATGCTGCGAAAACGCCTTCGGATAATTCCGGGGAAGAAAGCATTGAATATCCCGTAAGAATGACAACAGTTGCAAGGCCTCCGATAAAACCGCACCAAACTCCAGCCTTTGTGGTTTTTTTCCACCAAAGACCCCATATAAACGGACCGATAAAACATCCTGCAACCACGCCCCAGGAAAAAGACATCAATGTCACTATTATAGAAATCTTGGCCGTTGCAAGAAAGAATGAAAGGGCAATAAAAACAAAACAAAGTATCCTGGTCCACTTTATCTGACTTTTCTGCTGAATATTCTTCCTGAATACCCCCGCCAAATCCACAGAAATAGCCGAGGCCGATGACAAAACTATCGCAGAAAGAGTGGACATAGACGCAGACAGTACGCAAAGCAGAACAAGGCTCAAAAGAATACTGCCCCAGACAGAGCCTGAAAAAGCCTGCATTAGCATATTGGGAACAACTCCGTCATATCCTCCGGACACCCCGGCATCCACAGGTGTCGCTGCCGTAAAATCCGAAGTAAAAAATCTTCCGAGAGTTCCGGCAAAATACGCGCCACAACCTATAATAATAGCAAACCCCGTCGAAACTATCGTTCCGGTTTTTACAAGAGTATGGCTTTTAATAGCATAAAATTTACTGACCATCTGCGGCATTCCCCAGACCCCGAAACTGGTAAGAAGAATATTGACACAAAGAAACCCAAAGTTTTTTCCGCCAAAAATATCCGTTAACTGTCCGCCCTCTACAGAAGAAAGTTTTTCAATCGCCGCGACAGGTCCGCCGACCTGAGGACTGAAAACAAGACCCAGAACCATAAGAACAACGCTTACTATCATTACTATCCCTTGTACAAAATCCGTACGTGAGGAAGCTGTATACCCACCTAAAACAAGATATACCGACGTAAGTAAAGCCACTATAAACATACACACCGTGCCCGAATCAAGTCCAAAAATCGAAAGACCCGGAAATATCGCGCCAAACATGGAACCGAGGCCATTATATACTCCTGAGGCATACGGGACAAGAAAAATAAATATAATAACCGCCGCATAAACCTTCATTTTTTTATCACCGAAACGCGAAGAAAAAAATTCAGGCATAGTCCTGCTTCCAAGATTATGTGTCATTGCGCGGGTTCGTTTCGCAAGAAGAAGCCAGGCAAGAAGACAACCAAGCACCGCATTCCCAATGCCGATCCAGATGCTTCCCAATCCGATATCCCAACCGAATTTTCCCGCATAACCTATCATAATAACAGCGGAAAAATATGCCGTACCATACGAAAAAGCAGCCATCCACGGACCTACGTTTCTGCCTCCGAGCAAAAATCCGTCCAAGGTTTTAGCTTTTCTCGCCGATAAAACACCTATACAGACCATTATCGCGGCAAACAAAAAAAGCGCGATCAAGGCCGTTATCTGTACCGTTCCCATAAAAAACCATCCTACCTTTCCTGCATAAGAAGAAAAAAAATAACACAGTTAAACAATTTTAACCATGTTAAAATCCTTAACTTATCCTACAAAAAATTCTACATGTACCGACAAAAAGGTACGCTACTCAGAAAGTATAGCATACCTTTTTGTTTTTGTCAAGTATTTTTTTTGTTTTGCATAAAGAAATTTATCACCGTATAAAAAACTGACCCTTTTATTTACGAATACAGAAAACTTCCATGCGCAATAATTTCTCACAGTAATAATATCATTATTGTTATTCAAAATATAAAAAAGGATGCATAACAATCAAAAAACAATTTCCCTGTGTGACGCAGCGGAATCATATATAGCTTGCATCATTTTTGCCGTAATGGCAACATTGTCTATATGAGACGGCAGTTTTTCACCTGTTTTTATGCAACGAAGGAAGCTGTCTATCTCATTCCGGAACATATCGTTTTCCTTGAACTTCGGCTTATATTCAATAAGACTCCCAAACTCAGACGTAAACACCCGAAAATCAGAACCGTACTGAAGACGTATCCCCGCCTTGTCTCCCATAAAATCAATGAATGTCTCATTTTCGCCTATATTCTGCGCCCATGCGCCGTTTATAGTTATTACAGGTTTTTCTGTTCGTATAATCCCGGCAACACTGTCATCAACATCATATATACCGTCATATTTCGGAGGCCCTGCCCACATGCCTTCAAATGCATAATTTTTTATATCCACTCCGAGTTTTGTAAATGTTTCGCCGGAAACGGTCAGAGGTTTAGGATCCCCACAGCAATACATGACAATATCAAGATAATGAACCCCCCAGTCTACCAAAACACCTCCACCGGATATCACCTTTGTAGTAAAGGCTCCGCCCAAACCGGGGATTGAACGATGCGCCCTGAAAGAAACATATACATGATAAACCTCTCCGAGTTTGCCGCTGTCAATATACTTCTTTATCAAATTGACTCCGGCATTGAAACGATTTACAACTCCTATGTTTAAAACTTTTCCCGTTTCATGCTGAACCTTCTGCATTTCGGAAACTTCTTCATATGTTCTTCCTGCAGGTTTTTCACATAACACATGTTTCCCCGCACGCAAAAAATCAACAGAAATTTGCTTGTGGACATTATTGGGAGTACATACGGAAACCGCGTCAATATCCGAATCAAGAATCTCTTTGTAATCATAAACAGCTTTACCGCATTCATATTCTTTTACGGCTTTGTCCGCTCTTTCCGGAACTATATCGCAAAAATAAACAATCTCGCAATCAGGGTTTTCCTTATAACACCGGATATGGTGAGCGTTTGCAATAGTCCCGCAGCCTATTATTGCAACCTTTGTCCTGCTCATTCTTAATTCTCCTTTATTCATATGTTTTTTCAGTATAAAATACTTATCCCGCATATTATATCACGCGTTTGCGTAAAAGTCAACAATTCTGTTAAAAGGTTGACAAAGTAAGGCTTTTATTATATAATAAATATAATAAATCTTATATAATCTTATATGCTGCTGGTTTATCGCGATATACCGGAATAAAATGATTTCTACAAAATAAATCAAGAAAAACAATTGTAAAAGAGGAGAAAAAAATGGGCTGCAATATCGCACAAAAACTTATAAAATCCCACCTGGTTTCCGGAGAGATGATTGCCGGAAAGGAAATCTCAATAAAAATCGATCAGACCCTTACTCAAGACGCGACCGGAACTGTCGCATATCTTCAATTTGAGGCAATGGGTGTTGACCGTGTAAAAACAGAAAAAAGCGTTGCTTACATTGATCATAATACTCTTCAAAGCGGATTTGAAAACGCAGATGACCATCTTTACATACAAACAGTCTGCCGCAAGCACGGAATATATGTTTCCCGTCCCGGGAACGGCATTTGCCACCAGGTGCATCTCGAACGTTTCGGAAAGCCGGGGAAAACTCTTCTCGGCAGCGACAGTCATACTCCTACAGGCGGCGGGATAGGAATGCTCGCGATAGGTGTAGGCGGACTTGATGTAGCTGTAGCGATGGGAGGCGGAGCTTTTTATCTAACCATGCCCGAAGTAGTCCGGGTCAATCTAACAGGGAAACTTTCCCCTATGGTTTCTGCGAAAGACGTTATTCTCAAAGTTCTTGAAAAACTCAGCGTCAAAGGCGGCGTCGGTAAAATTATCGAATACGCGGGAGAAGGGGTAAAAACTCTTTCCGTGCCCGAACGAGCGACCATAACCAACATGGGAGCGGAATTAGGAGCCACAACAAGCGTGTTTCCGTCAGATGAAACAACCAGACTTTTCCTGAAAGCACAAAACAGGGAGGAAGATTATACTGAGATCCTCGCAGACAACGACGCTATTTACGATTCGGAGATCTGTATTGATCTCTCGGCTCTTGAGCCTCTCGCCGCATGTCCGCATATGCCGGACAACATTAAACCCGTTTCTGAGCTGGAAGGTATGAAAATCAACCAGGTATGTATCGGGTCCTGCACAAATTCATCATATACCGATATGATGAAAGTGGCAAAAATACTTAAAGGAAAAACTATAAACGAAAATGTCAGCCTTACTGTTTCTCCCGGATCCAAACAGGTATTCAACATGCTTGCTGAAAACGGAGCCCTTGCCGATATAATAGATGCCGGGGCAAGGATATTGGAATGCGCCTGCGGCCCATGTATAGGCATGGGGCAAGCTCCCAGCAGCGGAGGGGTCTCTTTGAGAACATTTAACAGAAATTTTGAAGGAAGAAGCGGAACGGCCGACGCGCAAATATATCTTGTCAGCCCCGAGACTGCGGCAGTAAGCGCTATAACAGGGGTCCTGACCGATCCCAGAAAGGTTCTTCCCGAAGGCGTTGAAATTTCAATGCCTGAAAAATTTCTTATAAACGATAATCTTATCATTTCTCCTTCCGATAATCCGGAAAAAGTAGATGTCAGAAGAGGACCAAACATCAAGCCTTTCCCTGTCAACAAACCCTTAGAGGAAACTGTCAGCGCAAAAGCTCTGCTTAAGGTCGGAGACAATATAACCACAGACCATATAATGCCGGCCGGAGCCAAAATTCTTCCATATCGCTCAAATATTCCCCATCTCTCACAATTTTGCTTTACCCGTTGTGACGAAAAGTTCCCTGAAAGAGCAAAAAAATGGGGCGGGGGCATAATAATCGGAGGCCAAAATTACGGTCAAGGCTCATCCCGTGAACACGCGGCTCTCGTTCCTCTTTATCTTGGGGTTAAAGCTGTTATCGCAAAATCTTTTGCCAGAATACATATGGCAAATCTGATAAACTCAGGAATTATTCCGCTTGTTTTTGAAAATGAAAAAGATTATGACCTGATCGAGGAAGGCGACGAATTGGTTTTAGAAAACATTAAAACATGTATTTTAGAAAATAAGCCTATTGTACTTTACAATAAAACCAAAAACGTTTATATACCGCTTTCCCGAACATTTTTTGATCGCAATGCAGAAATAATCGCAGCCGGAGGGCTTCTCAATTATACAAAAAAACAACAAGCATAGATTTTTATTCTGCTTAGTTCCGACCTTTTTGCGAAAGGATGTTTTTTCAAATGAAAAAAAACTCTGTTTCACAATCTGTCATACGCCGCCTTCCGAGATATTTCAGATATCTTTCTGAACTTTCAGAACGGGGAATTACCCGTATATCATCAAAAGAACTGAGTTCGATGATGAAAATCACAGCGTCACAGATACGCCAAGATCTGAACTGTTTCGGGGGTTTTGGGCAACAAGGTTACGGATATAATATAGAAGCTCTTTTAAGCGAAATAAAAACGATTCTCGGAGCAGACAGAAGAAACACCGCGATTATTATCGGGATGGGTAATATCGGCTCGGCATTGGCAAAAAATATGAATTTTAAAAAACGAGGAGTTTTTCTCATAGGTCTTTTTGACGTATCTGCGGACAAAATCGGCAAACAGTATGGGGATCTGGAAGTCAAAAGTTCCGACGAGCTTGAAACTTTTTGCCGGGAAAATCATCCGGATATCGCCATTCTGTCTCTTCCAAAGACCCTTACACAACCCATGGCAAAACTTCTTTACAGCTACGGGGTAAAAGCTTTTTGGAATTTTGCAAGCACGGAAATTGATATTGACGGCGCATCGGTAGAAAACGTTCATATGGGAGACAGTCTTATGCTTCTATGCTATGATATAGCAAACAGGAAAGGCTGACCCTAAATCACTTTTCGAGAAAGGAATCCGAAGGATGAACAAGATTCTTGCACAGAACCGGGCAGCGAATCACAACTATTTTATAGAAGACCGTTATGAAGCGGGAATCGAGCTTTTCGGTACGGAAGTCAAAAGCATAAGAGCGGGGAACCTTAATCTCAAAGATAGCTACTGTCGTATAACAAAAGATGAACTTTATGCCGAAAACGTTCATATTAGCCCATATGAAAAAGGGAATATTTTTAACCGAGACCCTTTAAGGCCAAAACGACTTTTAATGCACAAAAAAGAAATCCGCAAACTTCAAGCGGCGGTAACTCGGGAAGGTTATACAATCGTTCCTTTATCCGTATATCTCAAAAAGGCTCTGGTAAAGATGGAGATCGGGCTTTGCAAAGGTAAAAAGCTTTACGATAAAAGAGACAGTATCGCAAAAAAAGACAGTGAACGCCGTATACAAAGACGAATGAAGCAGTCATAAAAAGAAAACAACTGTTTTTTTATATTTTCCAATGAAAAGGATATTATGAGAATATTAGGTATTGATCCGGGATTTGCGACTGTAGGTTATGGAATAGTAAATTATGACGGAAATAAATTTTCTGCGTGTGACTACGGTGTCATAACAACGCTTGCGCGAACCCCGTTTGAAGATCGGCTTGAACAGCTTTATGATGAGCTTACAAAAATAATTGAATTTTATAATCCGGAAACCGTAGCGTTTGAAGAACTTTTTTTCAACACAAATCTTAAAACAGGGATACAGGTAGCTCACGGACGCGGCGTTCTGTTCCTTGCAGCAATAAAAAAAGGCTTGAAATGTTATGAATACACGCCTCTTCAAGTAAAACAGGCCGTAGTAGGATACGGGAGAGCGGAAAAACAGCAGGTAATGGCAATGGTGAAACTGCTGTTGAACCTTGAAAAAATTCCCCGTCCGGACGATGCGGCGGATGCTCTTGCGGTCGCGATCTGCCACGCGCATTCAATAAGATTCTGATAATACGGGAGAAAAACCGATATGTATGAGTATTTACACGGAAAACTTGCATATACCGACAAAAATCTTGCGATAATCGATTGCGGCGGTGTCGGGTATAAATGCGCGATATCGCAAATGACACACTCAAAAATCCGCGAAGAAAAAGAAACAACACTTTATACTTATCTCAATGTAAAAGAAGACGCGCTTGACCTTTACGGCTTTTACGGAAAAGACGAACGAGAAATGTTTCTGCTTCTTATTTCCGTAAACGGGATAGGACCAAGACTTGCGCTGGCCATATTATCCGAACTTACGGTAAAAGAAATATCTTCCGCTATTCTCTTGGGAGATTTTCTGACATTCAAGAAAGTTTCAGGCGTCGGAGCAAAAGCAGAAAGGATATGCCTTGATCTGAAAAAAGCGGTACAAAAAACCGGCTTTGAGCCCGAAAACGATTACCGAGTCACCCAAAGCTCCGCAGAGATCGACGCAGTGGAGATTCTCGTACAATTAGGATACCAGAGACAAACCGCGAAAAAAGCTGTTTCACGATGTCCTGCGGACAATTCTCAGGACATTGTAAAACAGGCGCTTAAAATTATCGCGAATATATAAGGAGAAGCCGCAATGGAAGAATTTGACGAAAGACTGCTTTCGGCAAAAGTGATGAAAGCGGATGACGAAACGGAAGAATCCCTGCGTCCTCACAGACTTAACGAATATATAGGACAAGACCGAATAAAAGAAAATCTTGATATTTATATGCGCGCCGCCAAAAACAGGGACGAGGCGCTTGATCACGTTTTACTGTACGGGCCCCCGGGGCTTGGGAAAACTACTTTGGCATATATAATTGCTGCCGAAATGGGTGTATCAATACGTATAACCTCCGGGCCTGCTCTTGAAAAATCAGGCGACGTTGTCGCGCTTCTGACAAACCTCCAGAAAGGAGATATTCTTTTTATTGATGAGATACACCGGCTCTCCAGGACCGTCTCTGAAATCCTGTATCCGGCAATGGAAGACTATGAATTTGATATTATTTTAGGTAAAGGGCCGTCGGCAAGATCGATAAGATTTAATCTTCCTCATTTTACGCTTATCGGTGCGACAACCCGATCGGGACAACTTGCGGCACCTTTTCGCGACAGATTCGGGGTTCTCTTCCGCCTTGAAATGTATACAGGAGAAGAACTTTCAGAAATCGTGACTAGATCGGCCGGCATCCTCGGAATAAAAATAACCTCGGACGGAGCTGCGGAGATTGCGTCCCGCTCAAGAGGCACACCTCGTGTGGCAAACAGGCTTTTACGACGTGTCCGTGATTTTGCGCAAATTCTCGGAAACGGGGAAATAAATAAAAAAACAGCAGCTGTCGCTCTTGAAAAACTTGAAGTAGATGAACTCGGGCTTGACAGAACAGACAGGATGATGCTTGACGCAATGATCCGCTCATTTAACGGCGGGCCTGTCGGGCTTGAAACCCTTGCCGCCATGATCGGAGAGGAACCCGTAACGATAGAAGATGTTTATGAACCGTATCTTATGCAGATAGGATTTATCAACAGAACTCCACGAGGACGTTGCGCTACCGCCGCCGCATATAGACATTTGGGTATCGAACTCCCGTCACAGACTCTTTTATAAGGAAAATCTTATGGATAACAAACAATCTATGTTTTTTCCCAAATACGATATTGATATTGAAAACATTCGCATTTCCTTTTATTTTCATGGAATGGACGATTCCGAAACAGAAAAGGAACGTACGGTTTTGCATAAACATAGTGAATATATAATTTATGTCTCCGATAAGAACACAATTTATATTCAAACTAAAGGCCGCCGCTTTTCCCTTGCTCCGGGAGAAGTTCTTATACTTCCTCCCAACACGGAACATATATATTCCCCGGAAAATGAAAATATTTGTTTTTCGGCGGGCTTTACTTTTGAGCAAAATGAACATGTTTGTAACGAAGATGTTTACACGCCTCTTTCAGACTTTTTTAGAAGTCTGTATTGTCTACACCTAAAAAAACAAACCGTTATTGCAAAGACCGTACAGGAGATAAACCGTCTTTTTACAGAAAACTCCATTGTTGCCCTTCTATTTCGGCTAAAAATATGCTTCACACTTATTATTTTTAACCTGTATGACAACCTCGCATATATTTCAAGCGTAGAGCCGACAAAAGAAGATCTTTCTCCAGAAACCATGAAAAAGTACAAAAACACCCATCTAAGGCCGTTTGTAATAGATTCGTATATGCGTGCACATTTCAGGGAAAACATTACTCTTGAACAGATGGCAAAAGCATTGTCATTAAGCACAAAACAACTGAGCAGAATAATAAAAAACACATACGGGCAGACTTTCCGTAAAAGAATCACATTCATGCGTGTAGAAGAAGCCAAGAAACTTTTACTCGATAAAAACCTGACTATTGCTCAAATAGCCTTTATGGTAGGATTTTCTACTCATACCGGATTCTACAAAGCATTTAAGCAAATCACGGGGAAAAAACCCGGAGAGTGGAGATAATTTTTAAAAAGTTTTTTTACTGAAGATTTTTTACGCAATAACGATATAAAAATAAACATGACTGAAAAAACAGCCCTTAAAACAGGGGCTGTTTTTTCAAATCTAACTAAAAATATATGATATATTTTCAAATAAAAATTTTTTATATCTCAAATTTTTATATTCCGAATATCAGTAATTATTTGTAAAAAGCAAAAATACTTTAATTTTCTCCGTAAAGATTTTTTTCTTTCTTTATTTTTCGCGCTATCATAAGATCAATAAGATCATACCCGTTATCTATATATATTCCGCTTTCTCCCGCAACTTTTTCACAATAACATGCATGGCCCTCAACAGATTTTTCATCGTTGTAATACAACATAAACGGAACATCTGCTGACGAATGACCTCGTGTTGAGAGCGGCGTTGGATGATCAGGAGTGACCAGAACAGCAAAAGATTCTCCTCTGTTTTCCAGAAAAGAGACAACAGGGCTCAAAACATCTCTGTCTATGATCTCAAGCGATTTCACTTTCCCTTCCGCATCTCCCTGATGCCCACACTCATCCGGAGCTTCAATATGAAGATAAACAAGCTCTTTTCCATCCTCAAAAGCTTTCTTCGCCGCTTCAGCTTTACCTTTGAAATTTGTATCCAGGTTCCCGGTAGCACCGTCAACCTCATATACGGACATCCCCGCGCTCTTGGCAATCCCTTTTATCAGATCAACAGCCGTGACGACAGCACCGCTGATACCGTGACTGTTCTTAAACAAAGGAAGGCTCATCGGTCTTCCCTGTCCCCAAAACCATACAGAGTTAGCTGGATTTCGGTTTTCGGAGATCCGTTTTTTGTTTATAGGATGCTCGGACAAAAACACATAACTTTTTTTCATTATATCTAAAAAAAAGTCTGCTTGTTTTCCACAAGGAAGCCTCTCTCTGACAGGCTTTCCCGTAAACATATGGGGCGGAGTAAATGAAATGTCTTCCTCTGCATTATGAACCACAAAACAATGCCTGTAACTTACTCCGGGAAAAAACTCATATGAATCACTTCTCAAAACATCATTCAGTTCGGATATAAGGATTTTCGCTTCTTCACTTGAAATCTCTCCCGCACTGTAATCAATCATCGTTTTTTCTTCATACTTCGGCTCTTCCGAAAGGGTAACCAAATTAGCCCTTACAGCAAGATCTGATACTTCCATCTGTATTCCCATCGAGGCGGCCTCAAGAGGAGCTCTCCCGGTAAGATATTTACGGGGATCATACCCCATTACCGTAAGATTCCCTACATCGCTGCCGCCTTTACAGCCCTCAGGAGTGACCCTGACCATTCCCATTACGCCTTTGCCCGCAAGCATATCCATTGTCGGTTTTACAGCAACTGTTAAAGGGGTTTTACCGCACAATTTTTCACATGGTTCATCCGCCGCGCCGTCAATAAGTAAAACCAAATATCTCAATCTTTATTTCCTCCTAAAATCTCTTTCGCACATAAAAGATCACCTTTATAATCGATAAGTCTCCCGCGCACTTTTTGAGTTGTTTCATGCCCTTTGCCGGCAAGCAAAACAACATCGCCTTTTTCTGCGTTGGTAATAGCGAATCTCACGGCCTGCGCACGGTCTTCTATTTTAATATACGGAATACTTGTTTTTTTGAACTCAGTTTCAACCTCATCCATTATATCTTCCGGTTCCTCATTTTCCGGGTCATCGGATGTTATTACCGCGAAATCCGCATATTTCGCAACACTGTGAGGTATTTCCGCACGGCGATCCAAGGCTTTATTCCCGGGGCAACCAAAAAGACATGTTATCTTCGCTTCCGGATAAAAATTCTTCAGAAACGATAAAACCGCCTCTATGCTCATCCCGTTATGCGCATAATCAACAACGACCGTAACACCGTTTTTTTCATAAATATCCATTCTTCCGTCTATCTGTGTTTTGAAAAGCCCCGCGCGAATGCTTTCAATATCACAGCCGCAAATGAACGCACACGCCGCTGCGGCAAGCGCGTTGCTTACATTAAAACCTCCGGGTATACGTATCTCAAAAAGCTCGTTGTTGATATATTTTCCTTTTATTCTAAAACTCACGCCTTTTTTCGTCAAAACTATATCTCGCGCTTCAAAATCCGCGGTTCTTTCAGTTGAAAATGTAAATATCCTCTCACAAGAGGCGGAAGAAATTATTTCAGAAGAATATTTGTCATCCAAATTCACTATTCCGTATCTGCTTTGTTTCAAAAGCCTTTTTTTCGCTTCCTTATATTCCTCAAAGCTTTTATGCTCAGACGGGCTTATATGATCGGAGGCAAGATTAAGAAAAATCCCGGAAAAAAAGGATATCCCGTCCGTCCGATTATACCACAGACCCTGCGACGAGACTTCCATACAGGCTGCACAAATATCCTGCTCGGCAAATCCGTTCAAAATATAATACAGTTCAAGAGCTTCAGGAGTAGTACCGCTTTTTTCATATCTTTTCTCACCGCAAACGGCTTCATTTGTAGAAATCATCCCAACATTATTTTTTCCAAAAAACTCTTCAAAAATATTTTTAAGCATATACGTAACTGTCGTTTTCCCTTTTGTCCCGGTTATTCCGCATAACTTATATCTGGTATCCGGTCTACCGTAAAACTCCCGGGCAATCAACGGCATCGCAGCTCTGACAGAAGAAACTTTTATAAAAGGGATTTCGTCTCCTAAATCGTTTTCGCCTACATATGCAACAGCACCGTTCCTGACAGCTTCATAAAAATATTCTTTTTTGAAATTTACACCTTTAACAAAAAACAAGGTGTCTTCTCCGCACTTTTTCGAATCACACGAAATATTTTTTATTTCACCGATCTCTTTATCCGGAAAATAAAGCAAAAGTCTGTTTTCTTCCAGGATATGCTTTACACATTCAATTTTCACAAACTTTCGCCTCTTTCTTTGTTAAATTTATCTGTTGACCTATATATTGTGTTTTCACTTTTTTCCGCTGTATTACAACCAGTATTTTGCCTCAAAAATTTTTTTATAAAACGAAAATACAAAGTTTTCAACGATTTCAAACGGGTTTTCAACAATGCCGCTCGGGTTTTCTTAAAATTTATACACAATCTTTTGGTTTGATTTTTGTTGTTTTTTGTTGTTTTGACATATTATTTTTTTATCTGACAGGGTTTTCGCAAAACAAACCATTAATAAATATTGTGTCAAGTACTTTTTTATTTTTTATTAAAAAATAAAAAACTTTCATTCCGGATAAAAACTCGGGAATATTAGAGCCATCCTGAGGTTTTTTATAAAAAAGGCTGAAACCCTCTATTCTAAAATCAATACCCTCTTTTATCCTCAAGCGAATCGTCAATCTCAACCCAATCCTTATTAACATCTACCGTATGAAACTCTGTCTTTGTGTCCCGAACCACAACCCGGTCTATGCCTGCGTTTATTATAAGTCTCCTGCACATCGAGCAACAGTCTGTCCCTCCGACAACTTCCCCTTCCGGATCTATACAGCAAAGATATAAAACAGACCCTATCATTTCTTCCCTTGATGCCGAAATGATCGCATTGGCTTCCGCATGCACTGATCTGCACAGCTCATAACGTTCGCCGGCGGGGATTTCCAGCTTTTGCCGAAGACATGTCCCTATATCACAGCAATTTTTACGGCCTCTCGGCGCGCCCGCGTATCCGGTACTTATAATTGTATCATTTTTTACAATTACTGCTCCGAATTTTCTCCGAAGGCAAGTCCCTCTTTCCGCAACAACTTGTGCGATATCCAAATAATAATTTGTTTTGTCAATTCTCATTTCATATACCCCGCAAAAAAATTTTTCAGCCCATCCGCGGCGATCTTTCTGTCTATCTTCACATCCGTAAAAATATATCCGCGCCAGTTTGAAAGATTAAAAGATCTGCACCATTCTTTTATATAAACAAATTTATTGATAACCGGATTTCCTCCGTCACGCGAAACCACTAAAAACTGCGCGCTCGTGTCTGTTATACGAGGGAAAACCGGATAAATGTCATATTCGTCAAATTCGGGAGGAGTCTTCCCTTCGTTTTTATATTGCTCGCGTATTTTTTCGCATAAAAGTCGGCGAAAACATATTTTCTCATTATAATCAGCGAAATTCAGTTTTTCCGTAAACGCGGAAATTTTTTCTGTTCCTCCGAGCTGTTCCGATGAAAAAACACATGCCCTCTTAGGAATCTCCCGGCGTTTAAGCTTTGTCACTGCCCTTTGCAAAAGAAGACTCTTCATATCCTTGTACTCTATTTCCTTTTCCGAAAGATAAAGAAAATCACACGGATGCAAAAGTCTTCTTTCATCAATCATCCGGCTTATTATGTCTTCTATCACCGCTTCAACCGCGAGAACCTTTTGATGGCGGTACATATAAACATATAACATATTTCTGTTAAAAAGAAGCTCTTCTACGGTCGTGACCCCATCATCTCTTATAGCAAGCTTATAATCTTTTGTTTTTTCCGTTTCATCACAAACAAGAACTATTTTCATCAAAAACCGCTCAACGCCGTAGCTCAAGGAAAGACCTGCCGTATAGCTGTCCCTTTGAGTATAATCAAGTTTATCGGCATCTATATCACTGTTTAATACGGATGTAAGGAAAGAATATATCTCTGTTTTACCGTTTTTCTCTTTCTTGTTGTTCTGCCCGATGATCATGTTCGCACATTCTGCCAATAACCCAAAACAAGATTCTTCGTCTCCCTTTTCCGGATATGAAACGTTATTATAAAAAAAATCTCCGAAAGCCCGACTCTTCACTATCATATATGAAAAAATTTCATGCGGAGCAGGAGAAACACCTATATCAAGATTTTTCATTATTTCTTTTTTTATCTCAGAAAACTGAGGCAATTTAGAATATATCCGCTCTGATAAATGCGAATAAAAGCAGTGTCCTATATCATGTAACAAAGCAGCAAGCCTGACCTTATTACGGTCACTGTCAGTAACAAAGTAGTCAACACTGCGGTTACGGAGATTATCGATCATTCTTGACGCTATCGCTACCGTTCCGAGAGAATGCTCAAACCTGGTATGCCGGGCTGCAGGATATGTCAAATCCGCCCTTCCCAGTTGCTGTATCTCTCTTAATCTCTGAAAAATAGGAGAATCTATTATCTCAATTTCCCATGCAAAATAGACAACCGATCCCCATATGGGATCATGAATAGTCTTTTCCCCTGTTTTCTGAGGAACATATCCATCCAAACAATCAAAGACAAACTTTTCCACACGTTGATAAAATTCGCGGCAATCAGCCATCCAGATCACCTCAATTTCATTATTTCATTCACTCTCGCAAATTCATTGATAATCTCCCGACCTGGTTTTTTCCTGTCCACGGCAGAAACAATACATAAAACGGCGGCAGAAACCGCAAGGCTCACACATCCCGGGAAAATCCCGAGAGGAGAAAAAGAAATAAACCATAAAATAAACGTACACACCGTACCTGAAATAATAGAAGCAACAGCGGCGCGCAAAGTAATCTTCCGCGAATACATACTGAAAAACAACACAGGGGCAAACGCGGCGGCAAAGCCGGAGAACCCATAAAGAAATCTTGCGGAAATATCCGCTGAACTGTCAAGAGAAACAAGACATACAATAAATGTCATGACAACCGCAGCCGCACGTGCAACGGTGACACGTTCCTCATCGTCGGCGTCTTTACGGAAAAGAGGATATACGTCGTTGCCCATAATCCCCGAAAGAAGCATTATCTGACTGTCCGCCGAAGACATAAATGCACAAAGAAGCGCCGAAACGACCAATGCCCTCATAAACGGATCAGCTATCGCCTGAGACAGGATAACGGAAATATCTTTTGTTTCAGAAACGGCAAACTGCCTTAAAAACAAACCTGTCACAATGACAAGAACTATACAAAATGCAGAAGGGATCGCGGAGAGTCTTTTTGCCCGGCGTATTTGTTTTTTATCTTTCATTGCTATAAATCTTGAAAACAACGAAGGAAGACCAAAACACCCCAGAAAAACAAAAACAGAATTTATTATACAAACCCACAAATCTTCACTATTCTCAAAAAAATTAAGCGTTGACAAAAAGTCATTTTCAAATAAAAAACGGCTTCCCGCATCAAGGCTGTCAAACATATAAACCGGCAGAAAAAACATCACGATAAAAAAAATAAATCCCTGCAAAATATCTGTAAAAACCTCAGCAGAAAACCCGCCGAAAAGTATGTATATGCTTACAATCACCGCGCACATAAACAACGCCAGACTATACGACATCCCAGATGCAGCAGACAAAAGCTGCGCCGCTGCCGTAAACAAAAACGAACAATAAACGCTCGAGAAAATTATGACCACCACAGAAGAGACCACTTTTAACACCGAGCTTCTGTCCTTAAAACGGCTTTCCAAAAAAGAAGGCAGCGTCAAGGTATTTGAAGATAACTCAGAATAAATCCTCAGCCTTCGACCCATAAACCTCCATACAAAAAACAAACCTACCGTCAAAGCCGCCCCGTATAAAAAAGCAGAACGCGCTCCACGCGCGCCCCCGTTATAAGACTCCCACATTAGGACAAGGACGGAAAACCCGCAAACAACCGAAGAAAAAGATGAAAAAGCGCCCGCAAAAAATGAAACTGACCGGTCTGCGGCGATATATCCGGACAGCGTCTTGCTTTTTTTACGGTAAGAAACCCCTGTCGCTGCAAGAAGCAGCGACAAAACAGCAAAGAAAATTAATATCAATAATTTTTCCATCTTTTCTCCGAATCGCTGTCGGGAGCGAACTTTGTTTTTTCAATACGGGGCAATACTATACAATATAATATAAAAACAACCGCTGTGTATAACACAATTTTCACAGGTTGCGTAATCAGGCGCGGAACAGCGTAAACCCAAAATGTATCAAAATTGCTATTGTAAAATTCTATTACAATACATGTCGTGTTAAGGAAAAACGACACAGCCGATATAAACGTGCAGTATAACGCTATGCCATAAAGTTTTTTCGAGGCTTTCTTAAACACAAATGGGAAACAGCCCGATAAAAAACCCGTCAAAAACGGCGCCATCATAAATATAGGAAGATATGCTTCGCCCCTCAGGGAACATCCTATGAAATCCTGCACCAGCGCAGTGAGAGCCCCCCATATAGGACCAAACAAAAATCCCGACAAAATAATAAAGGACATACCGATATTTATTTTATCATTCGTAACCCCGGACCACGGGATTGTAATACCTAAAAGTTCAGAAACTATACCCAAAGCGGCTAAAAGCGAACAAAAAACCATTGCCCTCAAAAAAAACTTTTTGTCTTTTCTTATCCTGAAAAGATCTGAAAAAATGCGCATAATAAACATCTCCCCTTCGGGAGTTTTGTTCTGTTGGTTCAACAAAACAAAATCTCCGGAATATTAATTATTCCAGAGTGTGTTCCGCACTGATATTAAAAACATAACAGCGGACGCAACATTGAACCGCAAGCCTTTCGGCTTTTCGTCTCCGGGCAACTTCCCATCCCGTAGCACTTAACGCTCAATGCCTACTCTGTTACGGGTATTATATCATATTTTCAGAAGGTTGTCAATCATTTTTTCCCTATATCTTGCCTGAAAAACGCGTTTTTAAAAGAAATTTTCCCGACATCGGAATAAGCTGCTTTTACTGCTTCCGCCAAAGTTTCTCCTACCGCAGTAACACCGAGGACACGACCTCCGGAAGTAAAAAACTTCCCGTCTTTTTCTTTTGTTCCCGCGTGATAAACTGTCCCCAAAACTTTATCAAGGCCGAAAATCTCATATCCGGTCTCATATTTTTTAGGATAGCCCCCGCTTGCCATAACAACACAAGCCGCAGCCTTTTCTTCCCATTCTATATCGATTTCATCCAACCGTTCGTCTGTCACTGCCGTCATTATATCAAACAAATCCGTCTTCAGCAATGGAAGTACCACCTGGGTTTCCGGATCTCCGAAGCGCGCGTTATACTCTATCACCATAACCCCTTTTTCCGTAAGCATAAGTCCGAAATAAAGTACTCCTTTGAATTTTCTGTCCTCAGAGTTCATTGCCCGGACAGTTGGTACGAATATTTTTTTTACACATTCCTCTGCAATGGTTCCCGTATACAAAGGACTCGGAGCAAACGTTCCCATTCCGCCAGTATTCGGACCTTCATCGTTATCGTAAGCTCTTTTATGATCCTGGGAAGAAACCATCGGTTTTATTGTTTTCCCGTCCGTAAAAGCGAGAACGGAAACCTCCGGTCCGCAAAGGCAGTCTTCTATAACGATCCTGTTTCCCGATTCACCGAAAATCTTATCCTTCATAATCGCGAAAACCGCAGCCTTAGCTTCTTCAGTGGTTTTTGCCACCGTAACACCTTTACCCAGAGCAAGCCCGTCTGCCTTTATAACAATAGGAGCGCCGTGTTCATCTATGTATTCACAAGCTTTATCAGGATCGTCAAATATTTCAAAAGGAGCGGTCGGTATTCCGTATTTTTTCATCAGTTCTTTTGCAAAAACCTTACTGCCCTCTATAACAGCGGCTTTTTTCTCAGGCCCAAAAGCTTTTATTCCTTCTTTTTCAAGCCTGTCCACCATCCCAAGACACAATGGATCATCCGGTGTTACCACAACAAAATCCATACCATTGTTTTTAGCAAAAGAACAGATCCCTTCCACATCCGTTGCTTTAATATCCACACATTCCGCTTTAGCGGCAATTCCTCCGTTACCGGGCGCGGCATAAAGTTTATCTATTTTCTCGCTTTGGGAAAGTTTTTCGATCACGGCGTGTTCCCTTCCTCCGCCTCCTACAACAAGAACCTTCATTTTTTTCTCTCCTCTGTTTTTTTTATGGTTAAAGAATCATCTCCGTATTTTTCCGCGATAAGTTCCGCGGCCTTATATATATCCCCGCAACCAAGAGTTATAAAAAGATCTCCCGGACGGGCAAGCTCTTTTACCCTGTCTGCAACTTCATTGAAATCATGCATATATTCCGCATTCGGAAGTCTTTTCACCACATCCTCAGCGTAAATATTATATTCATCATTGGTTTCTCTCGCCGGATAAATAGGAGGAATCAGAACCTTATCCACGGTTTTGAGAACATCGGTAAATTCCTTCATCATCATTTTGGTACGAGAATACGTATGAGGCTGATGTATAGCAATAATCCTTTTAAAGCCAAGGTCTCTCGCAGTATTGAATGTCACTTTATACGCATCGGGATGATGCGCGTAATCATCGGCGACAACCGCGCCGTTTACAGCACAGTGGTATTCAAAACGTCTTTTAGCGCCTTTGTATTCCGAAAGACCTTTTCCGATATCTTCAGCAGAAATTCCCGCTATATACGCAGCGGCGGCGGCGGCAAGAGCGTTTTTAACATTATGCCTTCCCGGAACAAGAAGCTTAACGTGACAAAAAAGCTTCTCGTTTCTCATAATATCAAACTCAGGAAATCCTCCTGTAAGAACTGCGTTTTCTAAAGTAAAATCTCCTCTGTTCATTCCGAATGATATCTTTTTCCCAGGATAGCCTGAAATTATTTTTAAGCTGTTTTCATCCTCCGCATTATAAACAACCGTCCCTCCTGTCTTCGTGTTATGAAGATACTTTTCAAAGCAGTCAAGAAGATTTTCTTCTGTTTTGAAAAATTCCATATGATCTTTTGCAATATTAAGCAAAACAGATATTACAGGAAAGAAATTATAAAATGAACACTTGAATTCACAGCTTTCAAAAATACATATATCCCGGCTCCCTTCAATAAAGGACGTCCCGGTCCGGTTCATTTGTCCGCCTATTACAGCCGACGGATTTTTATTTGCCGACAAAAAAATCGAAGTTATCATTGAAGATGTCGTGGTTTTTCCATGTGTACCGGCAACCCCTATTGTCATTTTATATCCTTCAAGAATTGTTCCGAGTAATTCCGCCCTGCGGTACACAGGGATTTTATTTTTCTTTGCGTATAAGAGTTCCGGATTTTCCGGAAGAACAGCATCCGTCATCACAACTATATCCGGATTAAAATTTTTAATATTTTCCTCATGATGTCCGATAAAAACATGTATGCCTTTTTTCTCCAAAAGTTCCGAAGCATGACTTTTCTGCATATCGGAGCCTCCCACAATAAATCCGTGGTTTTTCATTATCTGAGCAAGGCTGTTCATTGAAGAGCCGCCTATTCCGATAAAATATATGCTTTTTACTTTTTGTAAATCCAGCATGTCAGAAAATCCTTTCCACACAAGTCTTTTATCACGTAAGCCTGATTTGATTTTTTATCAAGTATCTTTTTATATTTATTTTATCCCCATATAAATCAATAAAACAGAAATATCGGCAGGACTTACACCGGAAATCCGGCTCGCCTGACCGAAATTTTCCGGTTTTTGCGCATTTAGTTTCTGTATCGCCTCGATACGCAACCCTTTTATGAGAGAATAATCCATATCTTTAGGAAGTTTTTTGCTTTCAAGTTTTTTGAATTGTTCAATTTCAGCAAGCTGCCTTTTTATATATCCTTCATACTTTATTGAAATTTCTGCTTCCTCAGTTATAGCAAAATCAAGGCGCGGGCGATCTTTATCCACCAAAGCCAAATCAAAATAACTTATTTCCGGCCGTCTTATCAATTCCGCAAGAGAAACGCCTGTTTTAACGGGAGCGGAATTTTTTTCGCGAAGAATAGATTCCAGATCTATACAAGGAGGGACAAAGGTTTTTTCAAGCCTGTTTTTTTCAGCCTCTACAGCTTTTTGTTTTTCCAAAAAACTTTTATATCTGCTTTCTGATATCAGACCTATCTCATACCCAAGAGGAGTAAGCCTTGCATCGGCATTATCCTGCCTTAAAACAAGCCTGTATTCCGAACGAGAAGTCATTATACGATATGGTTCATTCGTACCCTTTGTTACAAGGTCATCTATCAATGTTCCTATATATGAAGAAGATCGGTCTAAGATAAACGGTTTTTGTCCTTTGACAGAAAAAGCAGCATTTATACCCGCGATAAGCCCTTGAGCCGCGGCTTCTTCATATCCGGAAGTCCCGTTAAACTGTCCTGCGCCGTAAAGCCCGGAGATCTTTTTGAATTCAAGAGTAGGTTTCAACTGAAGAGGATCGCAGCAATCATATTCGATGGCATAAGCTGTACGCATAATCTCGGCATTTTCAAAACCGGAAAGCGAATGGACCATTTCTATCTGAACATCTTCAGGAAGCGAGGAAGAAAACCCTTGTAAATACATTTCTTCCGTATCCTCTCCCATAGGTTCCAAAAAGAGCTGATGCCTCGGCTTATCCGCAAATCTGACAACTTTATCCTCTATACTGGGACAATATCTCGGACCTATTCCATGAATGTTCCCCGAATATAGCGGAGACCTGTGCAAATTCTCCTTTATGATATTATGCGTTTTTTCGTTTGTATATACGATATAACAATCTTTTTTATTTTCGCCTATATAATTATTCTCAAAACTCATAGGAACTATCTTTTCATCGCCGTGTTGAACCTCAAGTTTAGAGATATCCACAGAACGCCTATGTATACGCGCAGGCGTCCCGGTTTTGAAGCGCATCAGCTTTATCCCGCAGGATTCAAGGCACGCTGAGAGCCCCTGTGAAGAATGCATTCCGTCAGGGCCTCCGCTATAAGAAACATCTCCGACAAAAATCGTACTCTCAAGATATGTCCCGGTTGCGATTATAACCGCTTTTGCATCAAAAACAGCTCCTAAATTGGTTACCACCCCGCAGATTTTTTCCTTTTCAACTATAACCTGAACAATCTCCGCTTGTTTTATACTTAAGTTTTCTGTATTTTCAAGAGTTTTTTTCATCAAAGCCTGATATCTACGCCTGTCTGCCTGGATACGCAGTGAATGAACAGCGGGGCCTTTCCCTCTGTTAAGCATACGACTTTGCAGGAAAACTCTATCAGCGGCTTTTGCCATCTCTCCTCCGAGAGCATCTATTTCACGTACAAGATGTCCTTTGGCCGTACCGCCTATAGACGGGTTGCACGGCATATTTGCGATACTGTCCAAATTCATTGTAAAAAGAATGGTTTTTACCCCAAGCCGCGCACAAGCCAGCGCGGCTTCCGTTCCGGCGTGTCCCGCACCTATAACAGCGACATCGGTTTTCCCCGCATTATATCTCATTTACCGACACAAAATCTCGAAAAAATATTTTCGACAATCTCCTCTCCTACTGTTTTACCTGTAACTTCGCCCAACGCTTTCACAGCTTCTTCCAAGTCGGTAATTATTACATCCGGTGTCAGGCGAATGTTATCCAGAGCATTTTTCAGACATGCGCAGGCTCTGCATACACACGAATACTGCCGTGTATTCATTAATATCTCATTGTTTTTAATATAAATTCCCGAAAAACTCTCTTTTACGGTTTGTTCAAGCAAATCAAAACCATATCCGGTTTTCGCACTGATTTTTATCACTGAATCAAATCCGGGGACATCAAAATTTATATCAAAAATATCACATTTATTTATAAGTGCGATCTTTTTACCTTTCACTTTCTCAAGTTTTTTTATAATAAACATATCTTCTTCTTCAATCCCAGTATTAGCATCCAATACAAAAAAAATCAAATCTGCCTCTCGCATCTTTTTTTCTGCCATGATTATCCCTTTTTTTTCCGCGTCGTCTGTTCCTTCATGTATTCCCGCAGTATCGGAAATAAGAAATTTCATCCCTCCAAAAAGGATTTTTTCCTCAACCACATCTCTCGTTGTACCGGCAATATCAGTCACTATACACCTCTCAAAACCTGCAAGCCTGTTCATAACGGAAGATTTGCCCACATTAGGTTTACCGCATATAACGACAGAAACTCCGTTTTTTATTATTCTTCCCGCGGTATATGATTGTTTGAGCTTTTCTGTATTTTCAAAAGCTTTCGAAACAAGTTTCTCAAGTTCCTCCGCCCCGGTATCGACAATTTCATCATCAGGATAATCTATATACGCAAGAATTTGAGCGCATATATCTATGAGAAACGTCCTTATTTTTTCAACACCGCATGAAAGATCCCCGTTCAGATTTTTAAGCGCAATCCCACTTTCTTCTGCGGTTTCTGCTTCTATAAGATCGATAACTGCTTCCGCTTGAGCAAGATCAAGTTTACCGTTTATAAAAGCCCGTTTCGTAAACTCACCGGCCTCCGCATGTCGTGCGCCGTTCTCCACCGCAAGCTCCGTGACTTTTTTTAATACATACGGACTGCCGTGGCAGGAGATTTCAACAACATTTTCACCGGTATATGAATGAGGCGCGCGAAAAACAGTGATAAGAACCTCATCTACAGCATTCCCTTTTTTATCAAGGATTTTACCGTATTTTACAGTATGGCTTTTCATGTCATATAGTTTCCCGGAAAACATTTTTTCAACAATTTCAAAAGCATCGTTTCCCGATAGCCTCAGGACTCCGGTAGCCGAAATCACGGGAGCAGTTGACAACGCAATAATGGTATCCATCAATCTATAGCCCTTTCAACGGAATAACATTTTTTCACTCTTGCAAAATTAAAAAAGGATCGCGTAACAGCGACCCTTTTTAACGAATCTTTCTGACCTCTGAAAAGGGAGGCTCAGTCTGCTTTTTCTTCCTTTTCTGTTTCCGGTTTCTGATATTGGATCACCACTCGTCTGCCAGGTTCCTCACCAACAGAATATGTTGTTACACCTTCAAACGACTGCAGTTTCGAATGAATAATCCTGCGCTGAAATGCGGACATAGGTCTTAATGTAACTTTTCTTTTGGTCTTGAGTACCTGCTTTGCCGTTTTTACCGCAAGCCTCTCCAGTTTTTCCGCTGAATTTTTACGGAAATCGTTAACATCAAGAGTTGATCTGAAATACTGTTCTTTTTTCCTGTTCATATAAAGTGAAGTCATAAGTTGTATCGCTTCAAGGGCTTCACCATGTTTTCTCGTAAGAAGAGAAAGCTCCTGACCAAACGCAGTTATCTTTATATATTTTCCCTCTTCAATCGTAACATCGATATCGTCCGCGCTTATTTTCATAAGATCAAATAAGCCTTTAAGAAAATCGGCAACCTCCGCCTCTTCTCCATCAAGAATCTTTTTTTCCCTTTTTGTCGCCGGAGCGACAACCTTGAAACCTTCATCATTGTGTACCGGTGCAACAAATTTTTTTACGTCTTTGTTTTCTTTTTCTTTTTTAGGTGTTTTTTCAATATGGGAAAGAGAGCGCTTTTCTCTGACATGCCTGACATCATGGATCTCCTCAGGAATATTTACCTTTATCTGTGCGGGTTTTGCTCCTATCCCCAAAAAACCTTTGTTCGGATATTCTACTATCTCATACGCAAAGTCCCCGCTTGATTTACCGAGATCGGCGCAGGCGGCTTCAAGAGCCTCGTCAATCGTTTTGCCTGTAAACAACTTTTCCATTATTTTTCATCCTCGCTGTTAATTTTATCATCGTCTTTTGGTATCTCCAAAACATATCCTTCTTTCTCTCTTTTCTTCTTCTCTCGCTCCATTTTTTCTATCTGATTATAATTAAGCTTTTTCTCTTTAACAACAATAGGTTCTTTGGCTTTTTTTCTGTTTTCTATCATCTTCATATACTTCGGAAGTAAAATAGCTTGGATCATACTGAGTATATTAGAAACTATCCAGTAAAACGCAACAGCAATCGTAAAGGTAAATGCTATCCATACTGAAATAATCGGCATTATATAAATCATAGCGCCCATACTTTTTTTCATAGCTTTTGCAGTATCCGGATCTTCTTTGGATGAATTTATTTTCATTGAAATAAATCCTACCAAAAACGATGTAATACCGGATATTATAGGAATCACGACAGTCCAGTTATTCCACTGGGGGTTTGTCCCGACTATATCGCCGAGAAATCCGAACAGATTAAGGTTTATATTTGTATACGAGCTTACATCCACTGTTCCGCTTATGACATCTTTACTGTTATTAAGAAGATCAACAAGCGTTATCTGATTTGTTGAAAGCCATTGCGAAATATTTTCTGTTGTCACGCTTTCGGGAAGCTTCCCGGCCGCAAGAAACGCGTTGGCTATATCTAAGATTTTTCCGTTTGTAAAACCGGCGATATATGTTAAAGGTGTTCTTATAGCATTCCATAAACCAAGAATAATTGGAAGTTGTATAAGCTGAGGCAAACACCCGGACATGGGGTTATATCCCTCTTTTTCATAAAGCTTTTGCATTTCTTCGGAATATCTTGGATCTCTTGTATTTCCCTTATACTTTTCCTGCAACGCTTTCATTTTAGGTTGGAAAGCCTGCATTTTCAGACGCCCTTTTTCATTTTTTATACTTAACGGAAGTAAAGCAAGTTTTGCTATCAAAGCAAAAAGAAAAATCGCTGCGCCGTAATCCTGAAAAACCATGTAACAAAGCTTGAACAACATGCCCAAAGGATAATATATTATAAGCATTAAATTTCCCATTTATTTTCTCCTCTTTTTTTTATTCGGCGGTAAGGGGTCGTATCCGCCCTTGCAAAAGGGATTACATCTTAAAATTCGCCGTACTGTCAAATATAACGCCTTGAAAAATCCGTATTTTTCAAATGCTTCAAGCGCATATGCCGAACATGTGGGATAAAACCGGCAACAGGCTTTTTTCATGTATGAAATATGTTCACGATAAAATTTAATAAGAAAAATAGCAGCTCGCCTCATCATTTTTCAATCCCGTTTTTTCTGAATGCAATCTCCATTTGTTTTTTTACAGCATCCATCGGAACAAAAGCAGTTTCACTCCTCGCGACAAAAACAAAATTGTATCCCTGTTTAATCTTGTCTTCCGAAAGCCTATATGCCTCTCTTATAACACGTTTTGCCCGGTTTCGTTTTACCGCGTTGCCGGTCTTTTTACTTACCGTTATTCCGAGAGTATTGAAATCTCTGTTGTTCCGTCTGAAATATAAAATAAAAAGGGGATATATATCTTTTTTCCCTTTCAAATAAAGCTGCCGGAAAATCCTGTTTTCCGTCAATGATAACGTTTTTTTCATTTTTCAAATTTGAAAATAAACGAACCGATGGTCTATATGCCTGTCGGCTTCAAGAAAACTTCCACCGGTTCATATTTTTCGATCAATAAGAAAGTCTTTTTCTTCCCTTTGCGCGTCTTCTTGACAGAACTTTTCTGCCATTAGCAGTTCTCATTCTTTTACGAAACCCATGCTCTTTACTGCGCTGCCTTTTTTTAGGCTGATATGTTCTTACCATTTACAACCCTCCTTGCAGAATAATTACAAAAATACGGTTTAACCCGTTTTGCATTTTCAATTTCAATACGATTTGCAATAGTCAACTAACTAACATTATATAACATATATCCCCTTTTTGTCAAGTGCTGAAAAATAATTTTTAAAAATTTGCTTTTTTTACTAATTTGTTAAAAATGCCTATTGAAGTATATATATTTATATGGTATAATATGTTAGATATATTATTGTATTATATATTTTATATATAGAGTATGGAGGTTTACATGCAGGAGTTCAAAAACGTATGGTATAAAGCGGTAGAGAATCTCGAAGGACAAATTACAGCCACGGCATTTGATCTCTGGATAAAATCAATACAGCCTGTCAAATATGAAAGTGACTGTGCTGTTCTTTTAGTCGAGTCTCAATTTCAGAAAGATGTTGTTACCGCAAAATATAAAGAAATAATAAAAAAAGCTCTTTCTGAAGTGGCCGGTTTTGAAATGGATATATCACTTATTACCTCAACAGAAATGAAAAACAACAGGATAAAACCCATTGAGACTTCAGAAACCGTTGCTGAAATAGAAGAAAGTATAACTCCTATTTATAATGAATATACTTTTGATAATTTTGTAGTAGGGGATTCTAATAAACATGCATACGCCGCTTGTCTTGCTGTCGCTAAAAACCCAGCCAAAGCTTATAATCCTTTATTTATATATGGTAATACCGGTCTTGGAAAAACACATCTTTTATATGCTATAAAAAATGAATCACAGAAGCTTTTTCCTAAATCAAAAATACTATATATAAAAAGTGAAGACTTTGTAAACGAACTCGTTGAACTGACACAAAAAGGACGGGCTCCTTTAGGCGACCAAAAAAAGACGATGACGGATTTCAAAAAGAAATACCGCTCTGTCGATATTCTTTTAGTAGACGACATTCAGTTTATTGCCGGAAAAGAACTTTCCCAAATAGAATTTTTTCATACATTTGATGCTCTTTATGAAAATAACAAACAAATAATTCTTTCATCCGATCGTCCTCCGAGAGATATCGCATATCTTGACGCTCGTCTTAGAGCAAGATTTGAACAGGGTATAACTGCGGACATAGTAATGCCCGAATATGAACTTAAAGTTGCAATAATAAAACAAAAGGCATCACAATTCAACATAAAAATATCTGAAGATGTTATTGCTTTTATCGCACAGCGTATAAAACATAATATCCGGCAGATAGAAGGAGTCCTTAAAAAACTTAAAGCAATCCAACTTATCTCAGATTCGCCGCCAAATATAGCGATTGCAGAAATAGCAATAAAAGATATAACAACCGAAAATGAGCCCGAACCGGTTGTTGTAGATAAAGTACTTACTGAAGTATCACGTGAATTTGAAGTATCTGTGGATGATATAAAGAGTAAAAAACAAAGCGCTAACATAACTTTTGCAAGACAAATCGCAATGTATATTATAAGAGAGATAACAGATATGTCTCTTGAAAGAATAGGCGAAGAATTTAACAGAGATCACGCGACCACACACCATTCAGTAAAGAAAATAGAAACAAAAATAGAAAACAGCATTTTTCTTAAATCAAAGATAGACGATATAATAAAAAATATAAGAAACTACTGATACTGTTTTCAACAGCATCTTAAAAATATTTTAAACACTTTATTTTTTTTCATGATGAAAAAAATATATAAACAAAATTAAACAATATCAACATTTTGTTCAACATAATATAAACAATCAAAAAAACCGTTTACTAAGGAAAAAAACAAACGTTTTAACAATTTCTACATTCTTTACTACTTAAACTTTGTTTGTTACTTTTTATTTTATAAAAGGAGGTTTTTTATTTTGACATTCACATGTGACAGGGATATTCTTTTTGAAGCAGTAAATACAGTTATA
Organism: uncultured Clostridia bacterium; assembly: GCA_944382895.1. GTDB lineage: Bacteria > Bacillota > Clostridia > Oscillospirales > UBA644 > QAKR01. Next base: position 41,586 of record CALWNV010000002.1, read on the forward strand.
AAAACAGTTCCTGCAAAATCAGCGGTTTCTGTTCTTGAAGGGATATATATTGAGGTTTGTACTGATAAGACAATAAAGCTCATCGGATCAGATACCGATATAAGCACAGAGATTATTTTTGAATGTGAAAGTGTTACTGAAAATCAAAAAATGCTTTTGCCTGCGAAAAAGTTCTATGAAATGGTATCAAAAATGAATAGCGGAGAAGTATATTTTGAATATGAACCTAAAAAAATACTTCATATAAATTGCGGGGTTGTAAAATATGATATTCCCGTAATGGATGCCGATTTATATCCTGTAATTCCTATTGTAGAAAGGAAAGAAAAAATAATTATTTCAAAATCGGTTTTTTCAGATATCGTAAAGAAAACAGTTTTTTCAGTTGCGCAAAATGACGCAAAACCTATACTTCGCGGAGAGCTTTTTGATATTGAAGAAAATTCTATAACTGCAGTTACTACGGATCAGTTTAGGCTTTCCGTAAGTAAAAAAGAATTTAATAATGAGAGCGGAAAAAACTTTTCTATGGTTATTCCAGGAAAAACACTTTCTGATGTCATTAAAATAATAAAACAAGATGATACGGATATAGTTATAAATTGCGCTCATACGCATGTTCTTTTTGAGTTTGATAATGTAAAAGTTACTTCTAATCTTTTGGCTGGGGAATTTTCAAATTATAAAAATGTAATGCCTAAAAATTTTAAGACAGAAGTTACACTAAATACTGCCGAACTTAAAAAAGTTCTTGAACGGGCATCTGTTTTGACAAATGAAAAAATAAAGAATCCTCTTAAACTCAGTATAGAAGAAGAAACTGTTGTTTTTTCGTGCAGAACACCGGACGGAATGAGTTTTCTTGATGAAACATTTGCAAAAATAAACGGTGAGAAGTTTGAGATAGGATTTAATGATAAATTTCTTTTGGATGTTATAAATGTAATAGAAGAAGAAGAAATAACAATTTATATGAATTCCCCTATTTCTCCTGCCTGTATACGTCCTGTAGGAAATGAAAACGATATCTTTTTGATTTCGCCTATAAAAATAAGAAACAATGATAATTAAAACGTTAAAAACCGAAAATTTCAGAAATCTTCAGGACGGAAAAATTTGTTTTGACGATGGTGTTAATGTTTTAACGGGACTTAATGCTCAGGGAAAAACAAACATAATAGAAGCGCTTTGGTTATTTTCTTCTTCAAAATCTTTTAGAACAAATAATGAGAAGGATTTTATAAATCATAACGCTTCTCATTGTTCTGTTTCTGTCGATTTTATAAAAAATAAAAGAAGACAAAATGCCGGACTTTATTATTATGAAAAAAAAAGACGGGAGATATATCTTAACGATATAAAAGTAAAACCATCTGAATTAATCGGAAATTTTTCATCTGTGCTCTTTTTCCCTTCACATCTTAATCTTGTAAAAGAAGGTCCTGATATGAGGAGAAAATTTGTTGATTTTGCTTTGTCTCAAATAAAACCTCAATATTTTTCTCTTATTTCGGATTATTCCAAAGTTTTGTTTCAGCGTAATAATATACTGAAAAGTGAGGATCCTGAACAATTAAAAACGCTTGAAGTATGGGATATAAAACTTTCAAAACTTGGGGCAAGAATATATATTTTGAGAAAAAAATATATACGGGAATTAGAAAAACATTCAAGGAATGTAATTGATGAGATTTCTGACGGAAAAGAAACACTTTTGCTTGACTATTTAAGTATTTGCGGGGCTGAAGATGATATTGTAAAAGTAGAAGAACTACTTATGAACAAACTTTTTATAAATAGAGAAAGAGATATACTTCTCGGTTATACTGATGCGGGAGTCCATAAAGACGATTTTGGGATTCTTATAAACGGCAGAAGCGCGAAAGCTTTTGCTTCACAGGGGCAGCAAAGATCAGCTGTAATGGCGTTGAAACTTGCAGAAGCGGAGATACTGAGATCTGTAACAGATGAATATCCTGTTTTACTTTTTGACGATGTTTTTTCTGAACTTGATAAAAATAGAAAAAATTATATAGTCGAAAAAATAAAAGAAAAACAAGTTATTATAACAGCATGTGAAAGCATTTCAGATTTCGGGGCTTATAAGTTGTTCAATATAAAAGGTGGAAAAGTTAAAGAATTAACATGAAAATTATGATGAAAGGTTTTGCGGAAATCCGCTTTTATTTGATATTATGTTTTTACACATAGGAATGAATCATATGCTGAAAACAAAATATATCGTGGGAATATTTGATATAGAAAATACTTCTGAATGCAGAATAACCAGAGAATTTCTGTCGCGCTCAGAAAAAAAGGGATCAATTATAACGGTAGGTTATGAACTTCCGAAAAGCTATATTATCTATAATGAAAAAGGCAGAACAAAAATATATCTGACGCAATTTTCAGTCGCGACACTTCAAAAACGATTACAAAACGGAGAGAGAGTAGAAAATGTCTGAAAACAATAAAATTTCAAATTATGACGAAAGCCAGATACAAGTTCTAGAAGGTCTTGAAGCTGTGCGAAAAAGGCCGGGTATGTATATCGGTTCTACATCGGTAAAAGGTCTTAACCATCTGGTGTATGAAATTGTAGACAATGCAATTGATGAGGCTTTGGCGGGATTTTGTAAAAATATTGAAATACGTCTTAATAAAGATAAATCTGTGACTGTTAAAGATGACGGAAGAGGAATTCCTGTCGGAAAACATCCGAAGATGGGCATATCCACCCTTGAAGTTGTTTATACTATTCTTCACGCCGGAGGAAAATTCGGTGGCGGCGGATATAAAGTTTCAGGAGGACTTCACGGAGTAGGCGCATCTGTCGTGAACGCTCTTTCAGAGAATTTATCAGTTCGTGTATATGATATTAGAACAGGAAAAGAATATACGCAGACATATCACAGAGGAATACCTGAAAGCCCGGTAAGAGAAGTAGGACCTACCGATAAAAACGGGACAGAAGTTACTTTTTTGGCGGACAGTACGATTTTCGAAACATTGGATTATGAATATGAAACGCTTCTTCGTCGTATGCGTGAACAAGCGTTTTTGAATGCCGGTATAAAAATAATATTTATTGATGACCGCGGTGATGAGCCGGTTGTGAACGAGCTTCACTATGAGGGTGGTATAAAAAGTTTTGTAGAATACATAAATACAAACCGTAAAGCAGAAGGTCTCCATAGTATAATTTATATGGAGCAGACAAATGAAGTCAATGAAGCCGAGGTTGCGCTTCAATATACAGACAGTTACAGTGAACTTATTCTATCTTTTGCCAATAATATAAATACAGGTGAGGGCGGAACTCATGAAGCCGGATTCAAACAGGCTTTGACAAATGTGATAAATGAATACGCGAGAAAATACAAGATACTAAAAGAAGGCGACTCTAATCTTTCCGGTGAAGATGTAAGAGAAGGTTTGACAGCTGTTATAAGCGTTAAACTTGAGGAGCCTCAATTTGAGGGTCAAACAAAAACGAAACTCGGAAATTCTGAGATGAGGGGAGTTGTAAGTAATCTTATTACAAATAAGTTATCGACATTTTTTGAAGAAAATCCCGGAGTAGCGAAAGTTATTCTTGAAAAAGCGATGACAGCGCAGAGGGCGAGAGAAGCAGCGAAAAAAGCGAGGGATTTGACAAGAAGAAAGTCTTCTCTCGAAAGTATGTCATTGCCCGGAAAACTTGCGGATTGTTCTGAAAGGGATCCGGAACTTGCGGAAATATATATAGTAGAGGGCGACTCTGCAGGAGGTTCTGCAAAAGACGGGAGAGAAAGAAGATTTCAAGCAATCCTTCCTCTTTGGGGAAAAATGCTTAATGTCGAAAAAGCGCGGATAGATAAAGTATACGGAAACGATAAGCTTACTCCGGTCATAACTGCGTTGGGAACAGGCATAGGAATGGATTTTGATATAACAAGACTTAGGTACGGGAAAGTTATTATTATGGCCGATGCTGATGTTGACGGCGCACATATAAGAACTCTTTTGTTAACATTCTTTTATCGGTATATGAAGCCTTTGGTAGAGCAGGGGCATGTATATCTTGCACAGCCACCGCTTTTCAAACTTTCACGCGGAAAACAGGTAAGATACGCTTATTCGGATGAGCAGCGTGAAAAATATTCCGCGGAACTTTCCGGGGAAACGGGTGCGAAAGTAGATATTCAGCGATATAAAGGTCTTGGTGAGATGGATCCCGAGCAACTTTGGGAGACCACGATGGATCCGAGAACAAGAACAATAGTTAAAGTTACGCTTGAAGACGCGATTGAGGCAGATCGTACTTTTACTGTTTTGATGGGCGACAAAGTTGAACCGCGGCGAGAGTTTATAGAACAAAACGCTAAATATGTTGTCAATCTGGATGTATGAGAAAGGACAAAAGAGTAAATGGATGATAAAAGATTAAATAATGAAGGTCAGGAAGATATTTACGAGCTTTTCAGAAACCAAAACGTTGTTCATCGTGACCTGAACACAGAGATGAAAACTTCATTTCTCGAATATTCGATGAGTGTTATAGTTTCTCGTGCTCTTCCTGATGTACGTGATGGCTTAAAACCTGTTCACAGGCGTATAATATATACTATGTTTGAAGATAATCTGACCCCTGACAGACCGTACCTTAAATCAGCGACTACGGTCGGAGATGTTCTCGGTCGTTATCATCCGCATGGCGACAGTTCGGTATATGATGCGATGGTGCGTCTTGCGCAGTCTTTTTCTCTTAGATATCCTCTTGTAGATGGTCACGGAAATTTCGGTAATGTGGACGGGGATCCGGCGGCGGCGTATCGTTATACTGAGGCAAGAATGGCAAAGATGGCTCTTGAAATGGTTCGGGATATAGATAAAGATACTGTTGATTTTATTCCAAATTATGATGAAAGACTTGCTGAGCCTGTAGTTCTTCCTTCACGATTTCCGAATCTTTTAGTCAATGGTTCAGTAGGTATTGCTGTAGGTATGGCGACATCTATTCCTCCACATAATCTTAATGAAGTTATAGATGCTATCGTATACCTCATGGAAAATGAAGAAGCTACAGTTGACGAACTTCTTAATTTTATTAAAGGTCCTGATTTTCCGACAGGCGGTATTGTTATGGGAAGAGCCGCTATGCGCAACGCTTATAATACCGGCAGAGGAAGAATAGCCGTAAGGGCAAAAACGGAGATAGAGGAATATAAAGATGGCAGATTTCGCATAGTCGTAACCGAAATTCCTTATATGGTGAATAAGGCTAAACTTTTGCAGGATATTGCCGAGCATGTAAATTCAAAGCGTATAGAGGGGATCCACGATCTACGTGACGAAAGTGACCGCCGAGGACTTACTATAGTAATTGAACTTAAGCGCGACGCGAATCCTCAGGTTGTTTTGAATCAGCTTTTTAAGAACACGCAGTTACAGGATACATTTTCTATAATATTGCTTGCTCTTTCTCACGGTGAACCGAGGATTCTTAATCTTAAACAGGTCCTTGAGGAATACATAACATTCCAGAAAGAAATAATAAAACGAAGAACCAAATATGATCTTAAGAAAGCTCTTGACCGTGCTCATATATTGGAAGGATTCAGAAAAGCTCTTGATCATATTGATGAAATCATATCAATAATACGAGCAAGCAAAACGGTCCAAGAAGCGAAGGAAAATTTGATAGCGCGTTTTGAGTTTACTGATATACAGGCTCAAAAAATCGTTGAAATGCGTTTGGGACAACTGACAGGTCTTGAAAGAGAGAAAATAGAAGAGGAATATAATGAACTGATAGCTCTTATCGCGGATTACCGAGATACTCTGAGCAATGAAGAACATGTTATCCGTATTATAAAAGAAGAACTTTTGGTTATCAAGAGTAAATTCGGTGATTCGCGTAAAACCGAGATTTCCGCTTCTGAGGATGATCTTGAGGACGAAGATTTAATAGAAGAGAGAACTTGTGTCTATACTTTTACTCATTGCGGGTATATCAAGCGTTTGCCGGAAGATACATATAAAGTCCAGAACAGGGGAGGTAAAGGCATAACCGCTATGACAACAAGAGAAGAAGATTTTGTCGAGGAGCTTTTTGTCGGCTCCACACATAATCTGATTCTTTTCTTTACAAACAGCGGGAAAGTACATTCTATTAAGGGTTACCGTATTCCCGAAAGTTCACGCCAGTCAAAAGGAATGAACGTTGTTAATCTTTTGCAACTTGAAGAAGGGGAGAAAGTCACCGCAATGATCCCCGTGTCATGCCTTGATGAGGAAGGCCTGTTCTTAAACATGATAACCAAAAGAGGCATCTCCAAACGTTGTGATCTCTGCGCATATAAAAATATGCGCAGGAATGGTCTCAGGGCGATAAATCTTGATGAGGGAGACGAGCTTGTAAGCGTAAAACTTACGGACGGAAACCGGAAGATCATTGTCGCAACAAATGCGGGAATGGCGATAGAGTATGATGAGACCCAGGTTTCTGTTTTGGGAAGGACAGCCAGGGGAGTTCGCGCGATACGTCTTAAAAAAGATGAGTTTGTTATAGGCGCTGTTGTTGCGGAGGAAAATAAAAAGGTTTTGACCGTGACAGAAAAAGGTTACGGGAAAAGATCCGAGTTCTCCGCTTTCAAAGTACAGCATCGTGGCGGACGCGGGGTTAGGTGTCATAAGCTTTCGGAAAAGACCGGAGCTCTTGCAAGTATTCGTGCGGTTACCGAAGATGAAGATTTGATAGTTATTTCTTCCGACGGTATAATAATACGTGTAAGAATAAGCGATATCCCTGTTTATGGCAGAGCTTCGGGAGGCGTTCGTATTATGCGGCTTTCGGACGGAGTCTGTGTTGTCAATACTGCTACGGTGGAGTCCGCGGAAAATGAGGAAGTTTCGAAAATTGAGATAGATCCCGAAGAAGCGGAAGCTGCAGCGCAAGAGTCTGAGGAAGAAACAGAAGATAATCTTCCCGAGGAAGAAACAACCGAAGAAGAGGAATCTGAAGATGAAGAATAATGAGAAATCAATGGAAAAAATAGTAACTCTGTGTAAAGTCCGGGGCTTTATATTTCCCGGAAGCGATATATACGGAGGTCTTGCCAATACATGGGATTACGGACCTTTGGGGGCAAGGCTTAAAAATAATATTAAGGATACGTGGAGAAAAAGGTTTATCCAGGAACGAAAGAACAGTTATGAAGTTGATGCCGACATACTGATGCATCCGAGAGTATGGGAGGCAAGCGGTCATGTTGCGAGTTTTTCGGATCCTCTTCTGGATTGTAAAGAGTGTAAAATGCGTCACAGAGCGGATAATCTTATAGAAAGTTTTGATCCCGATTCTCATCCTGATAAGATGACGAAGCAAGAGATGTTCGAATATATCAAACAAAAGCATATCCCCTGTCCTCACTGCGGAAAACATAATTTTACGGATATCCGTGAATTCAACCTTATGTTTCAGACATTTCGAGGTGTTACCAATGACAGTAAAAGCATAATATATCTTCGTCCGGAAAACGCGCAGGGAGAATATGTGAATTATCTGAATGTTCAGCGGACTATGCGTGCCAAGCTTCCTTTCAGTATCGGGCAGATAGGAAAAGCTTTCAGAAACGAAATCACACCGGGAAATTTTATTTTCAGGACGATAGAATTTGAGCAGATGGAATTCCAGACTTTCTGTAAAGAAGGGACAGACGGGGATTTATATGATTATTTCAAAAAATACGGAATGAAATATTATTTGGATTTGGGTCTTTCTGCCGAGAACCTCAGATATCACGATCATGAAAAACTTGCGCATTATGCAAAGGCTGCTTGTGATATAGAGTTTTTATTTCCGTTTGGCTGGGGCGAGATAAACGGCACGCATAACAGAACCGATTTTGATTTGACCCGTCATCAGGAATACAGTGGACAAAAAATGGAATATCTTGATCCTGAAACGAACGAAAGATATATTCCGTATATAATCGAATCTACTTACGGCCTTGACAGGACCGTTCTTGCGCTTCTTTGCGAAGCCTATGACGAAGAGGTATTGGACGCAGAAAAAAACGATATAAGAACAGTTCTTCATCTTAATCCGGCGGTAGCTCCTTACAAAGCCGCGGTTCTGCCTCTTTCCAAAAAGCTTTCGGAAGGCGCGGAAAAAGTTTATGAACAACTCAGCAGATTTTTTATGGTAGATTTTGATGAGGCCGGGTCTATAGGCAAAAGATATCGCAGACAAGACGAAATAGGCACTCCGTTTTGTATAACATTTGATTTTGACAGTTTAGAGGACGGCAGCGTCACTGTCCGAGACAGAGACACGATGGAACAGGTGAGAATAAAAACAGAGGAGCTTGCCGGATATATCGGTAATAGAATTATATTTTAATATACGGGGAAAAGACAAATGATTATTTTGGATGAATACCGCCTTAAGCTTGAGAGCCTTAAAAAAGAAATTTCCGAATTGGGAGAGACAATTAAAATTTCGGAGCTTGAACGTAAATACGAAGATCTTGAACGTCAGACCGCTGATCCGGAATTTTGGAATGACCAGGAAAACAGTCAAAAAATTATTAAAGAGCAGAAAGGCGTTAAAGAAAAAATTTCCGCGTTTCGTGAATTGTCTTCGTTATGTGAAGATGGGGAAACCCTTGTCCTTCTCGCGGAGGAGGAGTGTGACGATGCCACGGAAAAAGAGATTGTTGAAACCGTGGAAAAAACGGAAAAAATGCTTGAGAAGCAAAGGCTTGAAACGCTTTTATGCGGGGAATACGATAAAAACAACGCGATTCTTTCTTTTCATGCTGGCGCGGGCGGAACGGAGGCACAGGATTGGGCAATGATGCTTTTCCGTATGCATACTCGTTTTGCTGAGAAGATGGGCTTCAAAGTAAAAGTCATGGATTTTCTTGACGGTGAAGAAGCCGGGATGAAAAGTGGGGTTTTGCTTGTCGAAGGAACAAACGCTTACGGCTATCTGAAGTCTGAAAACGGAGTTCACCGGCTTGTCCGTATTTCTCCCTTTGACGCTGCGGGCAAAAGACATACTTCTTTTGCTTCGGTCGAGGTTATGCCTGAGATTAACGATGATATGAGCGATTTTGAGATTAGGGATGAAGATATAGAAGTCGAAGCGCACAGAGCAAGCGGCGCGGGAGGTCAGCATATAAATAAAACAGACAGCGCGATCCGGATAGTTCATAAACCCACCGGTATAGTGGTCGGATGTCAAAGCGAGCGTTCGCAAAAGCAGAATAGGGAAACAGCGATGAGAATGCTTAAATCCAAGCTGATTGAAATCAAAGAGCGAGAGCATCTTGAAAAAATAGAAGATATAAAAGGAGACCAGAAAAAGATCGAATGGGGCTCCCAGATCCGTTCTTATGTGTTTATGCCTTATACTCTTGTAAAAGATCATCGTACCGGTTACGAGATGGGTAATGTAAACGCTGTAATGGACGGGGAACTGGACGGCTTTGTGGATGCTTATCTGAAGTTTATTAAAAAATGAATCTGACACGCATTTCTGAAATCAAACCTTTGATGGAAAGACACGGCTTTAGATTTTCAAAAAGCCTGGGTCAGAATTTCCTTATAAATGACGATATTCCCCGAAGGATCGTTGAAAATGCGGGTATTGATCAAAATACGTCCGTTTTGGAAATCGGACCGGGGATAGGATGTCTTACCTGTCGCCTTGCTGAAAAGGCGGCAAAAGTTACGGCGGTTGAAATAGACCGCCGTCTTTTGCCTGTTTTAGAAGAAACTTTGTCGGCTCATGACAATATTGAGATAATAAATGCCGATATTCTGAAAATAGATGTTTCCGAACTTTGTGCGGCAAGAGGGATAACTGCTGTTTGTGCAAATCTGCCTTATTATATAACCACCCCTGTGATAATGCGTTTGTTGGAAAGCAATACTTCCATAAAAACTTTTACGGTAATGGTTCAGAGAGAAGTTGCCCGTAGATTCACCTCCGAGCCGGGCACAAAAGAATACGGGGCAATAACTCTTGCGGTGAATTATTATTCGCGGCCGGAAATTCTTTTTGATGTTTCTCCCGGTAATTTTATTCCCGCGCCTAAGGTCTTTTCAAGTGTTGTAAAATTTACAGTAAGATCTTCGCCGATGTTGTCATGTGACAAAAAAATTTTGTTCAGAATAATAAAAGCAGGGTTTTCTAAACGACGGAAAACTTTGGCGAATGCTCTTTTTGATGAGTTAAAAGAAGATAAAGATGATATAGTAAAAAAAATTGAAGAGGCCGGCTTTCCTGCGGATATCAGGGCTGAAAAGCTTAGTCTGGAGGATTTTGGCAGGCTTACGGAAGTTTTTTGTTTTTTATAAATGATCCGGGAGGCAGCGATAGTGCACGAACAACTTTGTTATCATTCTGACTTGAATATATTACAAAAAGGATGCGAACCTTCTCGTTCGTACTATATCCCGTTCAGCTCAAGGGAAGAAGCCCTGGAAAACAACCGTGTAAAATCCGAGTATTTCAAGCTTCTTAACGGGGAATGGGATTTTTGTTTTTTTGAAAGCATTTCTGATATTATGGAATTCCCTTCCTCTTTTGAGGATACTATAACGGTCCCTTCCTGTTGGCAGAATACATTAAAATATGATAAACCGGTATATCTTAATGTAAATTACCCTTTTCCCGTTGACCCGCCGTTTTTGCCGAAAGAAAATCCCTGTGGATTATACAGAAAAGAATTTGATGTTTCACGTGAAACATTGGAGCAAAAAGAAGTATATTTGAATTTTGAAGGTGTATGTTCATGTTTTTATCTTTGGGTAAATGATAAATTTTGTGCGTATTCACAAGGAAGTCATATGTCGGCTGAGGTAAATATTACTTCTTTTCTGAAGGCTGGAAAAAATGAAATCAGGGTTTTAGTTGTAAAATTTTGTATAGGATCATATCTGGAAGATCAGGACATGTTTCGTTTATCGGGGATTTTCAGAGATGTGTATCTTTTATACAGGGATAAGATCCATATAAGAGATATAGATATTTCTTACTCTTTTAGTCCAGGGTTTTCTTCAGTTGAGGTAAAGATAACTCTTCACGGAGCGGATTTTTTTCAGAAAAACATCTCTGTATATTCGGATAAAGGGGAAACGCTTGTTTATTCGACACTTTCTTCTGAAAGTGAGATTTCTTTTGCTCTAATGAATCCTCGTTTTTGGTCGGCTGAGGATCCGTATCTTTACACGTTTGTTATTGAATGCGGGGAAGAAGTTATCTCTCAGCGTATAGGGTTTTGGGATACACAGATAAAGGATGGGGTTTTGTTTTTTAACGGTGAAAAAATAAAGATTACCGGAGTAAACCATCATGATTCAAATCCTTTTACGGGATATTATCTTTCTGAAGAAGATATTCGTAAAGATATTTTCATAATGAAAAGGCATAACGTAAATGCTGTCAGAACCTCACATTATCCGCCGTCTCCTATGTTCCTTGAAATGTGTGATGAATTCGGAATATATGTTATTGATGAGGCGGATATCGAAACACATGGTTTTCTTGTTTCTCACGGAAATATGTCTTTTCTTTCGGAGCAACCGGAATGGGCTCATGCTTTTGTTGACCGTGCGGCTCGCCTTTATGAACGAGATAAAAATCATCCGTGTGTGTTGATGTGGTCTTTGGGAAATGAGTCAGGGTTTGGGGAAAACCATCGTCGCATGGCGGAATATCTTCGTTGTAGAGATACCGGGAAAGACGGGAAACGGCGCAGATTAATACATTATGAAGGGGATAATCCTTTTTTTAATAAAAACAGGCGTGAAGCCGACGTGGGCAGCGCGATGTACAGCGGATATTCGCAACTTGACGAAATCCTTGACGGACAACAATATCTAAAACCGTTTTTTCTTTGTGAATATTCCCACGCAATGGGGAACAGTTGCGGAGATATAAATGAGTATGTGGATAAATTTTATACCGACGATCGTTTTTTAGGAGGATGCGTATGGGAGTTTTCTGATCATGCGGTCGCAGAAAAAGACGAAAACGGAAATGTTCGTTTTTTATACGGGGGAGATTTCGGTGAAAAACAACATGACGGTAATTTTTGCGTTGACGGTCTTGTTTCTCCACTAAGAGAGCCAAAAAGTTCTTTTCTTGCGGTAAAGCAGGCGTATCGACCTTTTGATATTATACAGGAGGAAAATAAATTTTTGCTTAAAAACAGAAAGCTGTTTATGCCTTTGGATATTACTCTTTGTTGGATTTTGAAAAACAACGGTCAAGAAATGGCGAATGGAAAAGAAAAACTTTTTGTCGCTCCGAAGGAATCCGTTTATTTCGATCTTCCTGTCCGATCCTTTGCAGGGGAGACGGTTCTTTCTATTTCTGTTATTGATAACAAATCCGCTCCTTGGGCAAAAGAAGGCCATGAAATAGGTAAATCAGAGTTTATATTGTCCCGATGTATATTAAAAGAAGAGGCGGAAGAAACGCATGAAAAAGCAAAAAGGTTTCGTTTTGAAGAAAATAACAGATATATGCGTATAACGGCAAATAAAACAGTTTTTATTTTTGACCGTGATTCCGGATCTCTCCGATGTATTCGTACAGGAAAAGCAGATATAGTTTCTTCTCCTTTTGAATTAAATGCTGCAAGGGCTTCTATTGATAATGACAGAAATATTTTTACAAAATGGGAATCTTGGGGTCTTTTTGACGCAAGTCAGCAATGTAGAGAGTGTACATACGAAAAAAATGAAAACAATATTATCATAAAGGCTTCTCTTTCGTTGGGCGGTCCGGGGAAAAAACCCTTTATGACTGTCGGCGTTGTTTATAAATTTTTGCCGACAGGGAGTGTAAGAATAAAGTATTCTGCGAAAATAGCTTCTTTTGTAGAATGGCTTCCCAGATTCGGGGTTTCTTTTACAATGCCGGGAAAATATGAGAAAATAAGATTTTACGGATACGGACCCGAAGAAACATATATAGACAAAAATAAATATGCTTTTTTAGGCGTGTATGAAAAAAAGACCGATACCCGGCCTGATTATTTGAAGCCACAGCAAAGCGGCGATATATTCGGAGTCCGCTGGGCGGAAATTTTGGATAAAAAGGGTCATGGATTGAAGATTGCTTCCAAAACGCCTTTTTCGTTCAGGGCGTCAAAGTTTTCTGAAAAACAACTTATGTGTAAAAAGCATTGCGAAGAATTAGAGGAAGAGGAAGAAACTTTTGTGAGCCTTGATTATAAAATGAGCGGTACAGGCTCGGCTTCCTGTGGTCCGGAGCTTCAGGAAAAATTTCGTCTTTGCGAAAAAGAGTTTGATTTTTCTTTTGATGTTTATGTTATATGATTTTTTATATTACAGATTTTAGTTTTTACAATCAGATTCTGTATTGTTATCTTGTTTTTTCTTGTGAGGAAATATTTTTTTACGAAAGAAAGTAAAAAAACCGTGATTTTATGTTTTAGATATAAATCACGGTTTTTATTTATTTTATAAAATGTTAATCGCAAAAAAGATAAAACAAAAAATTATATATAGATAATTTCGTGGTTTTTGTTTTGAAAATCAGTTTTGAATTTCGCCTTTGGCGTAGATTTTTCGGATGACATCTTCTATTTTGCTTTCTTCAATGGAAATATCTCGGATAGGATATTTAGCGGCAATAGATTCTATTATATCCCCTGTACCGGTTTCTTTTTTATTGTATTCTATCCAGAGCCTTGCTCCTTCCTGTTTGATGATTTTGACGTTATTAATGGCAACGGAGTTTTCCGGTTCTTTATAAAGGTCTACAACGAGCTGTCTGTCGGGAGCAAAGTTATTCATTAAAGTTTCAAGAGAACAATCGTGTATGATTTCTCCATGATTTATAATAATTATTCTGTCGCAGAGCTTTTCGATGTCCCCGAGATCATGTGTAGTAAGGATAATTGTTGTGTGATATTGTTCGTTGATATCTTTTATAAACTGTCTTACACAATATTTTACATCAACGTCAAGGCCAATAGTCGGTTCATCCAGAAAAATCACCGGCGGGGAATGGAGAATGGCTGCTGCGAGGTCTCCCCGCATTCTTTGCCCTAAAGAAAGCTGCCTTACCGGAGTGTTGATAATTTCCTGTATATTGAGGATATCGTTCAGGACTGTAAGATTTTTGTGATAAGTGTCATCATCTATTTCGTATATCCTCCTCAGCAGTTCAAAGGATTCTCCAAGCCGAAGATCCCAATAAAGCTGTGTGCGTTGTCCGAATACTACTCCCAGATTCCGCACAACCTTTTTCCTTTCCTTAAAAGGAGATAATCCTCCTATTGTAACTTCGCCGGATGTAGGTTGAAGAATCCCGCTCATCATTTTTATCGTGGTGGATTTCCCGGCTCCGTTCGGTCCAATATATCCGACTATTTGACCTGTTTCAATGGAAAAACTGATATTATTAACTGCGTGAAGTATACTTTTTTCACTATGTATGAGACTCTTAAAAGCACCTTTAAGTCCGGGCTCTTTTTTTGTTATGACAAAGTCTTTGGTCAGATTTTTTGCTTCAATTGATACGGCCATAAAATCGCCTCCCTGGTAATATGATAAAAATCAGGAGCCGCTGCTTTCATATTTTGACAGCCCCCGTTTGAAAAAAAGAAACGCGAGAAAAAACACGAGTAATCCGACAAGAAAAGTTATCAGATACGCGTTCCCAAACATCGGAAGCCCGTCTGTTTTACCCAAAAATTCTCTTGCTGAATAAAAACTAATAAATGCGATAGGAAATAAATATGTAAACAATATCTGAATCCATGAAGGATATATGGACACCGGATACATGGATGCGGAGTCAAAAAGACGGCTGTCCAGTTCTATCAATGACGAACTGCTTTTGGTGTAAAAAGATATCGATCCGGAAAATAAATATACACCTCCGCGGATCAGGACTGCTCCGGCGATAGTGATTATAAGTTTCAAAATATTAAAAAATGATGCGTCGAATCCGATTTTGATACATCCGTATATCAGGATTATCAAACCGGGCAGCATGTCCGTAAACCCTATAAGGTTTATATAACTGGGTATCATTTGAAAAAACACACCTAAAGGACGGAGCATATACCTGTCAAGCTCTCCGTAGCGGACACTGCTTTCAATATACCATGTTTGAATGAAGAGAACAATGGTCAATCCGTGGCTGACCGCTGAAATCCCATATAAAAACGCGATTTCCTGAAACCCCCAGTCTCCTATGGCCCCGAAGTTGGAAACAATGATGAAAATACCGAGGATCCCGAACCCAAACTGGAACGGATTCGCCAAAAGCCATCCTA
This sequence comes from uncultured Clostridia bacterium, assembly GCA_944382895.1. GTDB lineage: Bacteria > Bacillota > Clostridia > Oscillospirales > UBA644 > QAKR01. Next base: position 56,897 of record CALWNV010000002.1, read on the forward strand.
CTAAAAAAGACGGATATTCCATTTGTGACTGTATTGTCATTTTAAACGTAAGTAAAATGATAGAAATATGGTGTCGAATGTTGTGTAATAATTTTTTCATTAAAAATCCTCCTGTCGGCTATCCGCCCTGTACAACGACTTTTCGGAACGCGACTTTTTGAAAACGTGTAAGGCAAAGCAACATGAGAATTGCCCATACCAATTGTATTCCTATTGAAAACAGCGCTTGAAACGGAGAGATTTTCCCAATATAAATACTGATAGGTGTCTGATAAATATGGATAAAAGGCAGGAAATTAAGCACGCTCTGTATTTTTTCCGGAAAAAACCAAAGAGGAACAAAACTTCCGGATAAAAAACGTATTATATAATCTTTGGCTCCTCCGATGGGCCCGAGCTGGATTATCCAGAAAGAAAAAAGCCCAAAAATACCACAGATACACCAGAGGATGATAAACCCAAGAAAAACGCTTACAAAAAAAAGAACTAACGCGAAAAAATTTGCCGGGAGCGTAAATCCGAAGAACATACCGCTGAATATATACATAGGAATAAACCGGAACATAAGATTCCCAATCATAATTCCGATATCTGTTGCAAAGTAAAACCCCATAATATTGATAGGCTTGATAAAGTCTACCGCGACATTTCCCTGTCTTACGTTTTGATTGATGTTACGCTCTACAAAGGTGGAATAAAATACTGCAAGAAGATTGGAAAGAATCGTATAATGAACCATTTGCTCAACAGATGTTCCGTTTTGCACGGCGTTCAGTCCATAAGCCGCTTTCCAAAAGAAAACAGATGCGGATAAGATAACAATTTGACAGACCACCGTAGAAAGAACTTGAAACCGATAGGCCATAAACATCAATATACGGCTTCTCATAATATACCAATAAGCTTTTATTTTAATCACATCCTGAAATATATGTTTTATTTTTGAAAACACCGTTTTGTTATTTGTTTTTTCCGGTAAATGTTTTTGTAAATAAAAAAGTATAATCTTTTTTTGAGTAAAAAATCCCCCTGTAAATGAAAAGTAAAAACATTTACAGGCTTAAAAAATCAGCAAAAAAGTCCCTAACCTTGTAAAAATGTTTTACCATATTTTACAGGAGAATAAAATATTGTATAAGTTTATTATCAACAGACTTATTTCGAAGTGAATATAAAAATTTTATTAAGCTGATTTTAGTAAGTCGGAAAAGATTTTCATTACCGACTAAATCCTTTAACCTCGTAGTGTGTTTGCAATCCGTACACCAACGGCAGACCGTAATTTTTATATACCGACCTATAACGTCGATTTTTCATTGACACCACATAATGCATGCGGCGGAGCCAGTCGTCTTCTGTTTCGAATAATTTCATTCATTTAACAAGCTAAAAATCTTCCGAATATTCATACGCCAACTTTGCTTTTGGATAGGACATACAGCAATAAATCTCTGAACTGCTGTTATCGGACAGAATTACGTCTACTGTTCTCCGGCCAGAAGACTGTTCTTTTGTTACTAAGCCTCTTCCAACAAGTCACATAATTTCAGATCTCTTGTTGGGGTAAAACATTCTGTTTTGACACGGCTTTTTGTCACGAAATCAATTCATCTTCCTTCTGTGCCGATATCGTTTTTCACGAGAGTTAGGCGAATACCCCTGATTTGACTGCGTTTGTTACCATCCATCTAAACGCTTCCTGCATAAATTAAATATTAAATCATGCTACGACCTACAAGATGGATAAAAAAGCCGTTAGGATAAAAAATGGCGTGATTTATGAGCAAGGTCAATAGCCGTTCTTCTAAAACACTCCATAAAAATTAAAATATGATTTGGATGTACCTTTTATAATAATAGTCATAAATGGTTGATTTGTCAACCCCGATCATTCGAAAAAGTTAAAATTTATATTTTTTTCATCGTTTCTTTGCTTGTTTGCTCACAGTTATAGATTACGAAATTCAAAACCCCTATTTTAATTGATTGGAAAATATAAATAAATATCAACCTGATAAATACACAAATTTATAATTGCAACCTTTTATTTTTTCACAGCAAAATTTGTTCAAAACCCTATTGTGAAAAACAAAAATATGTGATATAATTAAAATAAGCTCGAATGAGACGAGGCGGACACGGTATCATGCGTTATTTTGAAAAACGCAGTGGATATTGCGTGTTTTTTCGCTATTTGTTTCAAAGAAGAGAGTATAATCCACTCATCATTCATTTGGATCGCATAAGTCTCTTGTTTGGAGGGGTTATGCGTTTTTTTTCATCGATCTTCCACCGTGGCTGCCACATTATCCTATATTCGTTATAATACAGCATTATCAAGAGGAATCTTTTAATATAAAGCCCGGATAACTTGTTGTTTTTTGAATTCATGACAAATATCCATGATATATCGGCAAAAATTAATAGTGTTAAGGGGAGGATGTTTAGTGCTTAAAATAACGAACGTGGATAACATCAATAGATTAATTAACGAAAAAATTCAGAATGAAGAATGTAACCATCTCAATATTTACGGTTCTTACAAAAAATGGAAGATATTTTTTAATATAATTAATATTTTGGTTGCAATATGTATTTATTTGTATGCTTTCAGTTTATGCGACAAGGTATCAATTGATTACCTATTGAAAATAGTGGGAATTTTCTTATGTGTGTCAATCTTATGGGTTTTGATAGTTTTGCCGATTCACGAAATTATACATTTTATTTTAACTCCAAACTGCACAGAACAAACATACATCGTTTTTAGCCCGCCAATGACATTATCAACAATAAGCTTGTGCTGGATGTCTAAAAAAAGAACACTGTTTTTTTTAATAATGCCGTTTTTGAGCATACAGGTTTTATTGGTATTTATTTTGCTCATACCAGTTAATTCATCACTTTGTTTTTTGTTTTTTATTTATTTGTCGTATATGAATTTGTTTTCGGCAGAAGGTGATTTGTTTTCTGCAGTTTACATTCTATGTAAACTGCGTTATGACTGCGAAATTCTGGGCATGTATTTTAGGTGTCGACAATAGTATATGTTAATATCTTTCCAAAAGCCAATTCGAAACCCTTTGCGACTTGATTTTAATATGATAAACACCTGTAAAATTATGAGTTTTTGGTTCAAATTTATGTTCTTGTAAAATTTCTTGAGAAAACAGTGGTTATCTTAGAAAAATAAAAAGTTTTTGACAGTTATATCGAAAAGTCTTTGTGTAAACGGTTTTTGCGCGACTACTTGAAATACATATTGCTTTTTAAAAGAATTCGAGGTAAAATTTTTAAAGCGGAAGCATAAGTTTTGTGGTGATTGTTTTCCAAAACCCGTCAATTAAAACAACTAAGCCTGTTCCCGTATAGGTGTTCTCACCTGTTTTGACTGAAAAATCAACTTTTGCAAACGCCGCGGCTCCCTGAGCGTCGCCGTTAAAATAGTTGACCTCAACATCTATATATTCATACGTATCTTTTTCATAGTATTCTTCTACTTTGCAATCAACTGAATATATAAGAGATCCCGGCTCTGGTCGGTCGGAAAAAGATTGCAACATGTATATAATCAGCAAATCATCCGAAAGGTTTTCGGCAGCAATGTTGTTTTCGGCCGCATATTCTTCTTTGATAAAATTTTTTGCCGGTCCGCTCATTGTTCCGAGCATCCCTTTGACATTTCCTTCTATATAATTAACTATGAATTCTCTGAATACCACATCAGCATAGTTTTTTGCCTCCAAAATTTCAGGGGTTTCTGTTTTTGGATTGTCTTTTGAGGGCTCGGCAGAGATGTTAGCTGCGTTTCCTCCCGGAAGATAAGATTTTTCATTAAAAGAGCTGTCAGGGTTGTTCGGAGAATTCGTTTCTGTTTGGATAGTCTGATCTCCTGTGGAAACGTCCGGTTCTTGTGTCCCATTTGTTTCAGGTGTATTTTTTTTGCATCCAGCGACTGATACGATAAAGACAATGATAAAAAACACAAGAATCAGCTTTTCCGCAATTTTCATAAGAAACTCCTTTTTTATTTCTCTATTTTGTCTGTTCCCATTGCGGATCTTAAAACCTCTGGTATCGTGACTGACCCGTCTTTATTTTGATAGTTTTCAAGAATGGCCGCAACGGTTCTTCCTACAGCGACGCCTGAACCGTTGAGTGTATAGACATATCTTGCTTTGTCCTTTGCGTCTCGTTTGAATTTGATATTTGCACGGCGAGCCTGAAAGTCAGTAAAACATGAGCAGGAAGATATCTCTACATATCTGTTATAAGACGGCATCCAGACTTCAATGTCATAAGTTTCCGCGCTTGAAAAACCAAGATCTCCTGTACAACGACGGACAAACCGCTCCAGAAGGCTGAGAAGTTGAAGGAATCTTTCCGCGTCATTTGTAAGTTTTTCCAGTTCTTCAAGACCCTGTTCGGGAGTTGTAAATTTTACAAGCTCTACTTTGTTAAACTGGTGTTGACGGATAAGCCCTCTCTGATCTCTTCCCGCGCTCCCCGCTTCTGAACGGAAACATGCGGAATATGCGCAATATTTTTTAGGAAGCTCACTTTCTGAAAAAATCTCATCGGCGTGCAGGTTTGTCACTGGCACTTCCGCGGTCGGAATGAGAAAATAGTCGTTTTCCGGGTTGTTTTCCGGATTATAAAGCTTAAAAGCATCTTCTTCAAATTTAGGCAGCTGCCCTGTTCCGGTCATTGATTTCCTGTTGACCATAAACGGCGGAAAAATTTCCGTATAGCCGTTTTTTGTATGTGTGTCAAGAAAAAAGTTTATTACTGCCCGTTCCAGTCTTGCCCCTGCGCCTTTATAAAAATGAAAACGTGATCCGGTTACTTTTGCGGCGCGCTCAGGGTCAAGGATGTTGAGAAGTTTTCCGATGTCCCAATGTGGCAGAGGCGAAAAATCAAACTGTGGAGGGGTTCCGAATTTCCGTAATTCGAGATTGTCATCGCTGTCTTTTCCGTAAGGTACAATGTCCAAAGGAATATTGGGTACGGAAAGCAGAAATTTTTTTATTTGTTCATCAAGAATTTTTATTGCCGCGTCATTTTCCTTGATTTTATCTGAAAGTTCTTTCATTTCGGCAAAAATCGCGGTTGTATCCTGTCCTTCTTTTTTAAGGACGGGAATTTTTTTTGAAACAGTGTTTTGTTCCGCTTTGCACTTTTCCGTTTCAAATAAAAGCGTGCGCCGTTTATCATCAAGACTAATGATTTCATCTACATTTACATCTTTGTTTCTTTTTTTCATGGCTTCTTTGAATTTTTCAGGGTCTTGTTTGATTGTTTTGATGTCAAGCATCTTTATCTCCTCTTTTCAGTAAAGCGTTGTATAAATTTTCAAGATCTTCCGTCGAATAAAAATCTATTATCAGAGATCCGGTAGTTTTTCCTTTTTTCCTGGAATAACTTATTTGTGTTTTTCTTCCCAGTGATGAAGTTAAAACGCGTTCCATTTCTTCGGTATAAATATCTTTGTTTTTTGTTGTCGTCCGGGTTTTTTTTGTTTTTCCTGCCA
>CALWNV010000003.1 GCA_944382895.1 uncultured Clostridia bacterium
CCCGGGAATATTATATCATTATACAAAAGATTATTATGTCAAAAAAAAGGACACAATAAAAAAATCCGTGGATATCCTGAAAGACATCCTCGGAAAAAATCTATCATAACCAATTCACACACAATAACAAAAATCTTAACACTTTTGCTTTTACCGGAACTTAAACATCCTTTTTCAAATACTGAAAACTAATCATCTTATTATCGTCAATTTATGTAACGCGCGCGACGCACAGACATAAAAAACCCTACGCGCTTCTTCACTGTCCTCCTTATCTTCAAACACAACCGCCGCATCAAACTCAAGACCCTTTGTCAGATATGAAGCGATCACGACTGTCTCACCAGGGAAAACAATATCTTCCGGTCCGATAAGTTTTACGGGAACTCCCTTTTCGGAAAGCTTTTCATATATCGTCTTAGCCTCGTCCCACGTTTTGCATATAACCGCGGTAGAGGGATATTTGAGAGACAGATCTTTGACAACAGATCCAAGATTTTCAGCGTCTTCAAAAGTGACAGCCTCCCCGTGTCTCATAAAAAAGCCTGTATCAGCTGAAGTCTGGATAATCGTTTTCAGAAAAGTATTTATTTCCACGGTAGACCTATATGTTTTATTAAATTCAACATATGAGGTATTCATCAAATTATAATACGCGGCAATATCACGAATTGAACCGAGATGTGAGATAAACGCCTGATCCGGATCTCCAAGCACTGTATGTTTCGCGCTATTAAAAACCTTTGCCGTTAACATATACAATATAGGAGGATAATCCTGAGCTTCATCCACCACAACATGTTTTATCCGATGCATCTCCCGGATATTCCCCGACAAAACCATAAGATACGCTATAGGGAGCATATCTTCAAATCTTATTTCATTCCGGGCAAGTCTCTGTTCTGTGTCTTTACAATATTCCTCTGAAAACCCCCGTAAAACATTAAGATAAGCTTTTTCGATATCAGGCAAAAGCATTTTTTCAAGATCTGAAAGCATTTTTTCAAGTTCTCCCTGCCATTTTGCCTCACACTCAAGCGCAAATTCATCATTATCAGAACTTACCGCGCCGTTATAAGAATTTTCACGCTCATAACGTTTAATAAACTTTTGCCGGATTTCGTTTTCACAATATTCAGTGATACCGTCCTTTATTTTAGCAACACGCACGGCACAAGGAAACGATTTGTATAAATCGAAATAAAGATATTCAAGCTCTTCCTTCGTTCGTATTTCCGCGTCATCAAGGAAAAGATTTGTTATTTTCACATCTGTAACAGCCGTATTATAAAAATAATTCTCAAGCTTTTCCGCGAACTCCAGAGAACCTTTAAGTTTTATCTCCGCGGCCCCCGTTTCTTCTGCAAAAACACGTTCACATTGCTCGGATAAAGACAGCGTATTTCTACTTGGGAAAAATCCGGACAGGAATTCATAAAAGCTTGTCTGTAAAACTTTATCTTCACCTAAATCTGGAAGAACATCGGCAATATAAGAATTAAAAACATTGTTAGGTGAAAAAATAATTATATTGGACGAAGTAAGAGTTTTTCTGTACTTATAAAGTAAATATGCGAGACGGTGAAGCGCGACGGATGTTTTTCCGCTCCCCGCGACTCCGCTTACAAGCAAAAGGGTACTTCCCAGATTACGGATAACCGCATTCTGCTCCGTCTGTATCGTAGCTATTATGGTTTTCATTTTCAGATCGGAGGTTTTTCCGAGCTCGCTTTGAAGAATCTCGTCCTCAACGGCTATATCACTGTCAAACATATAGATAAGCTCACCGTCAACTATTTTGAACTGACGACGAAGAAGCAACTCACATGGGATTTCACCCTCCACGCTGTGATACGACGTTTTACCCAACGGACTGTCATAAAACATTCCTGCGATATCACTGCGCCAGTCACAAACCAGCATTTCAGATGAAGTCTCATCGGAAAGAGATCTGCGTCCTATATATATAGTTTCCTCATCGAATCCGTCCTCTTTGAAATCCAATCTCGCAAAATACGGGCTTTTCATAAGGATATTCAAAGAGGCGTTCTCTTTTTCCATACGCTCAAAACGCTGTGTATCCCGGCTTTCGGTCTGACTTATCTGAACAAGCTCGAATACTCCTTCCGGGCTTTCGTAATCATGGATAAAATCATCCCACATACGTTTACGCTCTTCACGGATATATTCTCTTAACGATGATATATCTCCCGCATATCCGCCAAGCCGTTCGCGTATATAACTTTTTACCTTTTCAAGATATAGCAATTCCTGTTTATCTATATTCATCTGAAACATCCTTTTCCAAATTGAGAAAAATGCGGAAATCCCGCATTTTTCTCAATATCAGTGCTGCTCTGTTTTTTTGATTATCATCTGCTGCCAGTGAGGATTAAGGGTAACAAACCTCGCTGACCATCCGGAAACTCTGACCGCAAGCGTAGGATATTTCTCGGGATGCGCCGTAGCGTCAAGTAAAGTATTATTATCCTCTACATCGGTGTGGATAAAGATACCGCTTTTTTCGATGAACGTTTTATAAAGCCCGACCATCGCTTTTATACCGTCTTCGCCGCGTACAGCCGAAGGTGATATCTTCATGTCAAGAGCAGTACCGTTTACAAGGCATGTCAAATCAAGAGAACAATGGGACGTGATAACCGCCGTAGGTCCATTCTTGTCCGTACCGGGAGTAGGAGTGAGATTTGCGGCAAGTATCTCTCCGGCTTTATGTCCGTCAAATGTAGCTTTTCTTCCCTCACGCCAAGAGACTTCTCTTCCAAAAGTAGAAATACCGGCAGGACGTTTAACACCGTTTCTTTCCGGAATTTCTTTTGCGAACCTTGAAAAATCATGCAGAACCCGACGTGCCATTTCATCAACCTCAGGATGCCCGTTCCCGTAATGATCACATTCTTTAAGCATCTGCTGACGCAAAGGCTCATTCCCCTGCCAATCGGATCTAAGAAATTCCCGGACCTGACTCAAAGTAAATTTCTTCTCATCATAAACAAGTTTTTTTATCGCGTAAAGCTCATTTGCAACATCCGGAACCCCGCCGGTATGAGGTGAAAGCACTTTATACTTGGCCCCACCGTGATAATAACCTTTCGCACTTTCTATACATCCGTCCGTAAACAATGAAAACAATGTATTGGCGATCCCGTTATACCCGAAATTATCCGCGCCTTCCATCAATTGCCCTATTATGTGCTGGACTCTGGCGTCATACGCTTTATACAAATCCTCAAACGTGGGATAGTCTACTGCGTCTGTCCCTTCTTCAAGTCCGAGCGCCTGCTGAAGACAGACAAGGATATCAATGGGATGGTATGAAAAACATGTCTTCCCGGGTATCTGAATCTCCCAACATCCGTCATTTGCGAAGTTTCTCGCTTCTTCAAGCGGATAACCGAAATTATAAAGATTATTTATTATAAAATCATTATTATAAATCGCCACAGTGCCGCTGCCTAAACGCTGAACTTCCGCAATCCGCCTGAAAAGCTTTTCCGGGGTCCTTTTACTTACTCTCACAGCAATGGGGAAATCACTTATCCTTAACTCTTCAACAACATCAAGCACCAGATATGTTACGTCATTTACAACTTCATTCCCGTCTTTATCAACACCGGAGAGAATAATGTTCTGATAATGCTGACCGTCGCCGGAACCATCAAAAATCTCTGAACGGCCTATCCATTCACAGCCTTTGATCCAGAAATGAGCAATATACTCGCGTGCCTCATCAAGCGTTATTTTCCTCGCCTTAAGATCTTTTTCAAGATATTTACCGAGCATTACGTCAATTCTTCCTATTCCGGGCCAATCTCCGCATTGACGCATAAACACAAACATGAACAAAAGAGACTGTATCGCCTCTCTGAAATTCTTCGGCTTATTCTCAGGCACATTTTTAAGATTTTTCAAAACCTGTTCATAATGCAACTTAAGTTCACCATCGCTTTCACGTATAAGCTTACGCAAAAGCGCAATATAACGCTTATGCCATGTTCCCATAGCGTCAAGTGTTATCTGAAGTGAGTGAAGAAATTTTATCTGATCTTTATCAAGGTTCCCACGCGCAAGTCTCTCATCAACATGAGAACGCAACCCCTTAAGACCGATTTCAAGTACTTCATAGAATCCAGGCGTACAATGCGAAAGGCTGCCTATGGCGATATTCCCGTCAGGATCACGTACAGGGGTCACATGCATAGGCGATTCGGCAAGCGTACACGCCCCGACGAGCTTTTCCTCGGGAAGGATTCTGATAGGACCTTCCTCTGCGATATGTCGCACACAATAAGCGCTGCGCAGATACGCGTTGGGTTCTTTATTTTCTTTTTTTGTCAAAACAAGCTTTGTCGGTTCCAAAGCCTTGCCCCATTTGCCGGTCAATGCTTCTTCCGCCATTTTTCTTGTAGTCTCACTTAATCTCCTGACCATATTATTCGCCCTCCTCAAGCGGATCGCACTTTACTTTTTTTATGTATTTTCCCGCCGTTTTTTTGAATTCACGCAGACATTCAAGAGACGGTTCATCAAATTCCCTGCCAAATTTCATATTTAAATTTTCAAGTTTACTCAAACCAAATTTATGATACCTTAAAATTTCATAATAATCAAGATTTTTCAGCCCGGAAACGATTTTACAAATATTTTCGGCATCATCCTCATTTACACCCGCTATAACCGGTGTACGAATAATAAGCTTTATCCCATCTACATTACCGAGTTTTTTTATATTTTCCACAATCATCTTATTGGAAACACCTGTATACTTCTTATGTTTTTCATCATCATATAACTTAAAATCACACATGACAAAATCCGTATACGGCAAAATCTTTTCAATCTCAGTCCATTCCACATTCCCTGCGGTCTGTATCCCTACGCTTATTCCCGCGTCACGGCATAACTTCGATGTTTCGGCAATAAAATCTGCCTGCAACAAAGGTTCACCGCCCGAAAACGTTACGCCGCCCCCGGAATTTTTATAAAAATCCAAATCGGAACGAATCACATCAAACAATTCGGTCGAAGAAAGCTCATACCCGCACATCTCTCTGGCTCCGGACGGGCATACCGCGGCACATTTCCCGCAACTATTACATTTTCCGGGATCAAGACCATTTCCGCAAACAGTCTCACACCTTCCGCAACCTATACATTTTACGGGATAGATCCTCAACTGAGGTTTTTTGTCAAGGCCTTCTGGATTGTGACACCACAAACACGCGTTATTACAACCCTTCATAAAAACCGTAGTACGGATACCATAACCATCATGCGTCGAAAAACGCTGTATGTCAAAAATAACGCCCTTCATATCAATCGATCCTGAAATCACAATATTTACAGGCATGCCCCGGCCTCGGTCCATTTATCTCGTATGTCAAAGCAGGCAAATACTTTTCGGTATTTGTGACACATACTGGATTAGGACAACGCATAGCGCCGTCTGTTTCCGTGAATCCGAAAATATCAGGTCTGAATCTTCCGTTTTTAAGCATTGTAAGAATAAGAGCCATACGTATATACATTCCGTTTTCTGCCTGTCTGAAATATAAAGCTCGGCTGTCAAAATCCACTTCGGAAGAAATTTCATCCACCCTAGGTAACGGATGCAACACAGCAAGATCTTTTTTCGCATATAAAAGTTTTGCCGGTGTAAGCACGTATTTACCGCTTTCCTTTTTATAAAGATCTTCGGACTGAAACCGTTCTTTCTGTATACGGGTCATATATAAGATATCCAATTCCCCTATACATTCATCAAGCGATGCAATCTCATAAACCGTATTACCACTGGCTTGAAGTTCCTCCAATATATAACGCGGGACTTTCAAATTCAAAGTGGATACTAAATAATATGTATTTTTCCCCAATACGGTCAATGCGCGTAAAAGTGAATGAACGGTTCTTCCGTGTTTAAGATCTCCGCAAAGGCCTATAGTCAACCCACTCAGTCCGCCTTTTTCCATAGTTATCGTCATCAGGTCTGTAAGTGTCTGTGTAGGATGAAAATGCCCTCCGTCACCCGCATTTATCACCGGACATGACGAATACAGAGAAGCGGCCAAAGCCGCTCCTTCACGGGGATTACGCATGGCTATTATATCCGCATAAGTACTGACTATGGTTATCGTATCCTTAAGATTTTCACCTTTAGCAACGGAGGAATTCGCTGGGCTGTCAAACCCTATCACTGATCCACCCAGTTTCAGCATGGCTGTCTGAAATGAAAGCATGGTGCGAGTACTCGGCTCATAAAAAAGCGTTGCAAGAACTTTTCCTTTACAACTATCAGAATATTCTTCCGGAGACCGCATTATATCTGTTCCGAGACGATAAAGCGCATTCCACTGTGAAACCGTTATATCATTAAAGTCCACCAGATGCCTATACTGCACTCGGATCATCCTCCTTTTCGGTTAGTTTAGCATAAATATACGACTAAGTCAAGTAATATTATGTTAATTTTTTATTATATTATCTAATATCATTTATACAATAAAACTCTGATTTTTTATCATTTCAACCAAATACTTTTTTCGCTATATCAACCGCTTGTTTCGCGTCTTTAGAATAAAAATCTGCTCCGATCTTCTCAGCGTAGTTTTCTGTCAAAACCGCGCCGCCGACCATTATCTTGCAATCTGCCCCGCTTTCACGTAAAAGTTTTATCGTTCTCTCCATCCCCTTAACAGTAGTAGTCATAAGCGCGCTTAATCCGACAAGACGTATATTCCCCTCAAGTACTGCCCTTACGATTTCTTCCGCAGGAACGTCCCGACCAAGATCAATAACCTCATAACCATAATTTTCCAGAACTACTCTGACAATATTTTTGCCAATATCATGAATATCCCCCTCAACAGTTGCAACAATTATCTTTCCTTTTTCGACGCTTTTACCGCTGTTTTGAGATATACGTTTTTTTATTTCATCAAAAGCTTGCTGCGCCGCAGTAGCCGATGATAGGAGCTGGGGAAGGAAGATCGTATGATTTTCAAAACGTGTCCCGACCTCGTCCAGCGCAGGAATAAGTACTTTGTTCACAACTTCCAAAGGGTCTGAAGCTTCCAAAAGTCTCACGGTATATCTGCGGCAAGAGTCCTTTATCCCGGAGACAACCGCATCAAAAAGAAGGCTCTCGGCTGTTTCATTTTTTTCTACTCCTGAAACAGAAGACTCATTATCCTTTCTCTGTTTTCCCGCCTCCCTTATAATAAATTTTTCCGCGCCTTTATCAATATTGTAAAACACATTAAATGCCGCGATCGCGTCAATCATCTCAACGATATTCGGGTTTATTATCGGCAAATCCAGTCCATGCGCCAAAGCTAAAGTGAGATATGTAGAATTCAAAAGCGTCCGGGATGGCAAGCCGAAAGAAACATTTGAGACGCCTAATACGGTTTTTACCCCAAAACGTTTTTTTACCGTTTTGATTGCCTTTAACGTTTCAGTCGCTTCTTTTTGCTGGACAGAAGCAGTAAGACAAAGACAGTCTATGTAAATATCTTCACGTCTGATCCCCTGCTTTTCCGCCGCTTCTATTATCTTTCCCGCTATACATACTCTCTGTTCAGCTTTTGCGGGTATTCCGTTCTTATCAAGCGTAAGCCCGATCACCGCTGCCCCATATTTTTTGACAATAGGCAAGACCTCCGCAAGAGTTTTTTCATCACCATTAACTGAATTCACAATCGGCTTGCCGTTATATACCCTGAGAGCCGCCTCAAGGGCCTCCGGATCAGAAGTATCTATCTGCAACGGCAGATCACAAACACCCTGTATTTCCTGCGTTACTTTTTTAAGAATCTCAGGCTCATTGATCTCTGGAAGACCTACATTCACATCCAGTATATCCGCGCCGGCATCCGCCTGTTCAAGCGCCTGTGAAAGTATGTATGAAATATTTTTATCCAATAACGCTTGTTTGAAAAGTTTTTTCCCTGTAGGATTTATCCTTTCGCCGACTATGCATATTTTATCAACATCTACATGCCGCGTACCTGAGGTAAGAACAGAAGTTCGTTTTATTCTTCTGGGTACAGGCCGTATATTCCCGAATTTTTCTGCTAAAAGAGAAATATACGTTTCATCAGTACCACAGCATCCGCCGACCATCGCAACTCCGGAACGGACAAGAGGAATAAGCTGTTTCAAAAATTCAGAAGCGGACACATTGTACTCATTAGTTTCAGGATCGGGAAGGCCTGCATTCGCTTTTACAATAACCGGCAGATGAGTTCTGTTCAGAAGAGTTTTTATAACTCCCGAAAGCTCTGCCGGGGCCAGAGAACAATTTACCCCTAAAGCCTCTACTCCGAGCCCCTCCAAAGTCGCCGCCATCGCTTCTGGAGAAACTCCGGTAAAAGTCCGTCCGTTTTTTTCGAATGTCATAGTGGCAAACACAGGCAAAGTTGAGTTTTCTTTAGCGGCAAGAACGGCTGCTTTAAGCTCAAGAAGATCCGAAAATGTTTCAAACGCGATTATATCAGCGCCTTTTGCTGCAATTACCGCTTCTTTGAAATAGCTGTACGCTTCTTCAAAAGACATATCTCCGTTAGGTTTCATCAGTTTTCCTATCGGGCCTAAGGAAAATGCGACCTTTGCTTTTGTGCCGGAGGCCGCCTTTGCGCAGGATATTCCTGCTGATATGAGTTCTTGCACACTGTAGCCGCAATTCTTCGTTTTATATGTATTTGCCCCGAAAGTATTGGCATATACTATATTTGCCCCAGCATCAATATACGCCTTGTGTATCTCTGTTATCAAGGAAGGCCTTTCTATATTAAGCTCTTCAGGACACTTCCTATACACAATCCCGCGTTTTTGTATCTGAGTGCCCATGGCACCGTCAAGAATTATCATATCATATAAGCCTCTTTCATTTTATTTTTTTCTGGAGCTTCAAAAACACCTAATCCGCCGTACGTTATCCTAGAAACAATCTCCGACATCTCCTCTGCGGATTCCTTCATTCCTCCACCGATCCACTCTCGGATAATACCGACACTTCCAACCGCAGTAAACGCATAAATATATCTCAAAAGAACAATATCATCCGTATGCATTTTTTCCGCCCAATCGTCAATACATGCCTTTTCGGCGATATACATCACTCTTTTCAAAAAATCAGGATCTCCGTTATCACTGAATAAAACTTTGCACAAATCGCTGTTTTTTTGTATTCTGCAGAAAATTTCGTATATAACTTCTCTGGGATTATGTCCCTTCAAAGCCCCAAAAATTTCATCATAGAGTTCCCCTTCTATTTTATCAAGAAGATCATATGCGTCTTTGTAATACGAATAAAAAGTACCTCTATTCACATCAGCTGTTTCACAAATCTCTTTTACGGTTATTTTATTTATATTTTTTTTCTCCATCAGAAAAAGAAACGCTTGACGGATAACAGCTTTAGTGTAGCGAGTCCGCCTGCTCTCACGTTTTTCCTCCAAAACTTATCCCTCCTAAATTATTTTACACAATATTAATTTTACTGCCGTAGCGTTTTGAACAAAACAAAAAGGTTTTGTATATTTACGTACATAACAAAATAAACTGACTGTTGATTTTTGTACACAGTGATATTATACTATAAGTGAGAGAAAAAGTCAACATCGTGTACAGAAAAAGAGGAATTATGATGAATAAGATTTCCGACTCTGTTTTAAAATATAAAAAAACCGTAGTTTTGTTTTTTTTAATTCTTATAGCCGGTTGTGCCGTACTCGCAGTGTTTGTTCCGGCAAACTATAAATTGGCGAGTTATCTGCCTGCCGATGCGGAAAGCACAAAAGCGCTCGAAACAATGTCTAAAGAATTTGCAGGAGAATTGCCAAACGCCCGCGTCGCCGTATTTGACGTAAGCCTGACCGAAGCCCTCGAATATAAAAATGAAATTAAAAAAACCGAAGGTGTAGAAAGCATAACATGGCTTGATGATGTCGCGGACCTGACTGTTCCGCTGGAAACAATGGATAAAGCTACACTTGAAACCTATTATAAAGACAATGCCGCATTATTTTCTGTGGCTATCAAAGAAGGAACAGAAGCAAAAACAGTATCGCGTATACGCGAGTTAGTCTCCGATAAAGGAGCAGTCAGCGGAGAGGCAGCCGTAAACGCGAATACCCAGGAGATGTCCGTTGGTGAAAGTATTAAAGCCTTTGCATGCCTTTTACCTCTGATCCTGATAATCCTTATTATCTCCACAAGCTCATGGATCGAACCCTTTCTATTCTTAATAGCTATAGGGGCAGCTGTCGTTATAAATATGGGAACAAATATTTTTCTCGGCGAAATATCTTTTATCACACAGTCGATAAGTCCTATTTTACAACTTGCCGTGTCTCTTGATTACGCTATATTTCTTTTGCGTGCCTTTAGCGAATACAGGCAAACACACGAACCGGCTGAAGCTATGCGTCTTGCGAGAAAAAGATCTTTCCCCGCCGTCGCGGCAAGTGCGCTCACAACACTACTCGGCTTTCTGGCGCTTTGCTTCATGAGATTTGAAATAGGGTCTGACCTTGGTATTAATCTTGTCAAAGGCGTTTTAATAAGCTTTATTTCAGTAATGGTTTTTTTACCGGCGCTTACATTATGTTGTATAAAGCTTCTTGACAAGACAAAACATAAAGAAATCAAACCGAAACTCAACAATATATCCAAATTTATCGTTAAATTGCGTATCCCGATAATAATCATTGTTTTAGCTCTCATAATACCGGCATTTATATTTCAGGGCAAAAATTCTTTCACATACGGAATGGGAGCATTGGATCCTAACAGCCGGGCAGGACGTGACGAAGCAAAAATCATTGAAACTTTCGGAAGATCGGTACCTACCGTAGTCCTTGTTCCCAAAGGAGATACAGGGAGAGAAAACGAGCTGTGTGAAAAATTTTCACAATTGGAAAACGTCACATCTGTTGTATCATACACCACAGCAGTAGGCGCTGAAATCCCTCCTGATTTTCTGGACACCGAGACTGTAGAAAATTTTTATTCTGAAAACTACAGTCGTATAATATTATACGCAGACACCGAAACAGAAGGAGAAGAAGCATTTACCCTTGTTGAAAATATCAGAACGACAGCTGCGGAATATTACGGCGACAATGCGCTTACTTTGGGCGAAAGCGTCAGTTTATATGACATAAAAGATGTTGTAAACGCAGACAGTACTTTTATAAATATACTGGCCATCGTTCTTATCGGGCTTGTAGTTTTAATAACTTTTAAGTCTATTTCTCTCCCGATTATTCTTTTGCTCACAATAGAAGGCGCTGTTTGGATAAACCTTGCTATAACATATTTTTCGGGTTCAGCTCTGTGTTATATAGGGTTTCTCGTGATAAGTACTGTACAGCTAGGCGCTACTGTTGATTACGCTATACTGTTTACTGATAATTATTTAAGGTATAGAAAAGAACTCAAACCAAAAGAAGCAGCGGCAAAAACCCTTACCCATTCGATGCCGGCTATTCTGATATCCGCCGCGATCCTTTCACTCGCCGGATTTATTGTAGGACTGATATCTTCAAACGATGTTGTCAGCCAGCTCGGATATCTTTTAGGAAGTGGAGCACTTTTGTCCGCTGTGTCAGTATTGCTTTTCCTTCCGTCAATTTCATCGGTTACAGATAAAATCATAAGATTCACAAGCCTTAAAAGGAGAGATGATAAATGAAAAAACTTAAATATATCCTGCCCGTAATTTTATGCATTTGCCTCGTTCCAATCTGTTCTTTCGCAAATTCGTCCTCAACTGCGGCCGGTGACGGGGTTATAACTTCAAAAGAAGAAGTTATATACGCAAATGTTTCAGCGGACGGAACAATAGAAAAAGTCTATGCGGTAAATGTGCTTGATATCGCAGAAGAGGGGCTTATTACTGATTGCGGTGATTTTTCATCCGTTGAAAACCTGACAAATACAGAAAAGCTAACACTTGAAAATGATACCGTTTCGTTTACCGCGTCTCAAGGAAGATTTTATTACCGAGGAGATATGAAACAGGCGGTTTTACCGTGGATATTCAAAATAGAATACACCCTTGACGGACAGCCTATCTCCGCAGATGAATTAAGCGGCAAAAACGGACTTTTGCAGATAAAAATCACAACTGATAAAAACGAATCGATAAATGACGGATATTTTGAAAACTACATGTTACAAATACAATTCACCCTGAATACGGAGAACTTTACTGATATCCATGCAAGCAAGGCGACCATTGCAAACGCAGGGAAAAACAAAGTTATATCATTTACGGCAATGCCGGAGACAAGTTGTGAGTTCTCGTTCAGCTCAAAAGTTTCGGATTTTTCAATGCCATCCGCACAAGTAACAGCGTTGCCCTTTTCATTTTCGTTTTCCATGCCAGATACTTCTGATATCTCAGAACAGCTTACGGCCCTAACAGATGCGATTTCAGGAATATATTCCGGAACAAGCGGATTAAAAGAGGGACTCGTCGCAATCACGGCAAATTCCAACGACCTGACAAGCGCATCCGCATCGATTGCCGAAGCTCTTACCGATTTGGCCGCGAACGGCGATGAACTTCTTTACGGTTCCCATGAAATTCTTTCGGGATTACAACAACTCTCAGAAAATCTTTCACAAATGCCTCAACTTCAGCAGCCTGTTCTGAAAATTGAAGAAGGGTTCAAAACTTTCAACACAGGGCTTGAAGAATATGTAAGAGGAATAAAACAACTTGCGACGTCATACACTGCTTTTGATGTCGGGATTTCACAGACAATGAACGGTATCGGCGAAATAGAAACCGGTGCGGAGCAACTTTGGGACGGGACAAAAACACTTTATGAACAAACAAACGATCTTCCGCAAACTTTCCAGGAGGAAATAGATAACCTTATCTCCTCATACGATAAATCCGCCTTTGACGCTCCCAGTTTCACAAGCGCACTGAACACAAAAACCGAAAGCGTACAATTTTTAATAAAAATAGCTTGAAATCTTAAATAACATATAAAAAAGAGCTTCCGGCCGTCAGGCGGGAGCTCTTGTACATATACAAAACTTTATAAATGAATATTTTCTACAACAGGTTTTTACAAAAACAAAAAAAATCTAACCCAAATACTTTTCATAAATCTTTGTATAAATAAGTTTTCCTCCAATACGTTCACTTTTCATCAGCATAAAACTCTTTACCGGGATTTTTATTCTTTCCACAGACAAAACAGGCTCACGCGCACATACTATCTTTCGTGCAAGCGTAATATGAGGAACAAAAGGTTTATTATCAATAATAATCCCTATCCCTGTCAAAACAGAACGTACTTTCCCGGCAAGAGCGGTCAGCTCCTGTTTTTTTTCAATATTTACATAAAATAAATCTCCAAAACGGCCAAACCCGTCAACCTCAATATCAAAAGATTTTCCCGAAACCCTGTCAAGCTCTTTTTTTATCTCATCAACTCGGTCGGTTTCACCTATAAACGCAAGTGTAATATGTAAATTTTCAAGCCGTGTAAGATTTGCACGACACACTTGTTTTATCAATAACCCGGCAGTTTCCGACAACGCTTTTTTTACACCGGGATCAAGCTCTATGGCAACAAACAGACGCATGATAAACGACCTCAATTTACACTTCCGAAAAAAGACATTTTTATATCTTCTCTATCAAATAAACACCTACTTCGCTATAACCGATATAAGCAGTAAAAGAAGTGAAATCATCCGAAGCCCCTTCATATATCACCTCATCGTTCATAAGATCGGTCACACGAACATTTTCAGAATTTATAAGCATACCGTCATAAGGCAGAGTTACATCTATGTTCCCTAAAATATTTTCCGGATCGGCATTAGGAACAATCACCGCTGCACGTTGATCTGAATATCTCGCAAAAGCTCCGATATTTCCCGTTCCGACAGCAGGAACAGAACAGATATTGTTTTCCTCAAATCTCAAAGCGTATTCGCAAAAAATATCCGAATAAGTGTATTTAATTTCAAGATACTTTTTCACATCATTATAAAACGCATAATTTTCAGCATTATCAAGCAAAGTCAAATCTTGCTCAACATTATAATAAAGTGTTCCGGTCGCTTCAACTCCATATTCTTCACCTAAAAACCACAATGGGATATTCGGCATAAAAACAGCTGAGAAACCCATTAAAAGACGATTTTTATGAACAATCGTAGTAGAAAAATCATGCATTGAAAGGCAATACGTGTTAAATCTTGCTTTAGTCGGGTAACTGTTGATTATCTGTCCTTTTTTAACCAGTTCCGCAGGGTTGGGATCAAAATAGGGCTTTGACGGGTCAGACAAATAATTGCCTATATTTATCTTAATCCCCGCCTGTTCAAAATCATAAACATTTGCACGGAAATTTGTTCCTTCGGAAAATATAGCTATTTTATAGCCTTTGTCGTAAATACGACCACGGATTTCCTCATAAATATCGTATCCTGTTTCACCAGGCTCCAGATCACAGCGAAAACCGTCGGCGTTGGTCTTTTCAATAATCGACACTACCTCAGAAATAAACCATTCCTTCATCTGAGGATTACTCCAGTCATACTCATGCCCTAAACCCCAGACTATATTACCCGTGAACCAATCCGGATGTTCTTCCAGAACAGGCGAATTTTCCCAAACACCCCATGTTATCACATCAAGAAATACACGTATATTAAGGCTGTGAGCATATTCTATAAACTCCGCTGCCTTTTTCCATCCTTCGGTGTAATCAGCAGTCCCCGTAAGCTTGGGATTGACAGACTGCGGACCTTTATTTCCGTATTCTCCGTCATATATAGGGCATAGCCATACAGCGTTCACACCTACCTCACAAAGTCTTTCCAAAACAGATTTTGCCGCGTCAAAAGTTCCTTCGGCGGTGGCTTTCTCAACTCGCATTTCAACAATCGTAAGACCGGAAACCCAATCAGGTGTATTCTCATCAGCACGATAATACGCTTTTTCAAGCGTAACATCATCAGCTTCACGATACTTAGGGATCAGCTCTGAATTATCGATAGAAGTATGTTTCTTATTGAGCCTGTACGTATCATCGAACTCAACAACAGAATCCTTTGATGTACGGCGCAAATCATCAATAAAATCATCGACAGCCATATAAAGAAAAAGAGACTCACTGGCTTTTATAGTGATTCCGCCGTTATTTACCGTCACGGAATACTCTCCTGTTTCTAAAGCCTGATCCGTTATAAACTCAATAGTTTTACCAGGTCCGTTATATGAGATATCAGAACCGGAAACCCCATCTATAAAAGTTTTCAGCTTTTCCGCTGCAAGACGGGTATTGTTATCTTCCATATCCGCTTTTATGGTATAGTCAGATTGCCCATTTTCCGCAATTGTCACTTTACCGCGAGTATCACGTACAGAACACGCGGAAAGTAAAATCATAAATAACAGAAAAATCGAAACAACTCTGGATTTCATAATAGATACCTCTTAAAATAATATCAAGCCCTACCAGATAAATATTTTCAATACTTTTCTATACCTATCTCTTTATAATACAATATTCTATCCTTCAAATCCGGAATCGATGCAATAGTTTTTTCAGAAAACATCGCTCTGTCAATATTTTCCGTAGCAGCTTTTTCATGCCCGATAAGAGCCCATGCCGCATCGTATAAATTTGAAAATTCCTCATTACGTTGCGCCTTACATATAAAGCTTTGGCGCGGAGTATTGATATCCTCTCCGCTTATCTGGAACAAACCATATTTTTCACAACGTGAACGCACGGCACGGAGCTGATCAATATCGTTACGCGACGGCATATACGTAACGGCGTTAAATCCAAGTGAATATATTGTTTCAAATAAAAGATCAATATAATCATCTTCAAACTTCTGAGCTTTTTTATCTCCTGTAACCGATTGTTTGACATCACCCAAATATGCATACGCGGATATCGCGCCTACCTTATTTGCTAACAAAAGAAACTCTGTCACATCCGGACATTCATCTTCAGCATCGATGTAAAATTTCTCGACCATATCGCTTTTTAGTGCGCCTAAAAGATCGTAATCATAATAAGGGTTATGTATATCAAGCAAAAAACCTCTTACTTTTTCGGAAAGATTCATCCTCAATCCATCTTCAAGAAAAGACACTGTTTCAGAACCTTTACCGAATCTGTCTATCAGTTTCTTCGCAAGAGCATACAGCAAATGCCTTTCTGTCACAGAACCGTCTTCTCCCGCCATGGAAAGAGGCAGCACATCCTTTTCAAAATCAATACATATCCCCGAATCCCCGACAACAGAATTTATATTATCCGTCATTTTACGATCGCGCGCGATTCTCGCTTTGTTATACGGCTTAAAAAATTCCCTGACCTTGTCAATCTGCGTATGAGGTATTCCGTGCATGGCGACATATGCAATAGAAGCCTGATCGGGATTATTGATTTTTTTTCCATTAAGTGCGGTATTGTTCATTTTCACACGGGTCTCTACTCCGCATGTCGCAGCTATTCCGACAATCTCCGCCGCTTCAATAAACTCTTTCAGACCGGATACACTATCATGATCCATTATTCCTATGGTCCGCAGTCCCGACATAAACCCGTTCCAAACCGCGGCGGAAGGAGAATACGGCGAAAAAGAATAAATAGTATGAACATGGTTATTCACATCTTGCCCCTGTTCAGGAAAAGAGATTTTCCCCTTCTTTACAAGCTGTGAAAGTTTCGAAACGGCAAGTAACCGCTCTTCTTTTTTATCCGAATTGAGCTGTCCCTTTATATCCTCATACATCCCTCTTCACCTTAACCTTAAATATTTATGCTGTTTGCCATCCTGAGCCTTTCGACATCAAACGGTTTCTCCATCTTAAGAGCCTCGACAATATCGTAATCTACTATCTTCTCATTTTTCATAACTACCACACGATTACTTATACCTTTTTTGAGAAGTTTAACACAATAATTACCCATCTCTGCAGCCACAATCCTATCACGGGCAGTGGGTGATCCGCCTCTTTGGACATGCCCGAGAATTGTTTCACGGCTTTCCACTCCGGTGGCCTTTTCAATCGCTTTGGCTAATTTAGCGGGCGAATCTATATCGTTATCAACAACATACTGATAATTCTTGTTTGATTTTACATTAAAGAACACACCTTCAGATACCATTACAATAAACGAGTCTTTTCCGAGACGCTTGCCTTCTTCTATACGGTCAATCACGTCTTTCTGAAAATCAAACTCAACCTCTGGTACAATGATACAGGTAGCACCTGTGGCAATACCTCCCTCAAGAGTCACCCAGCCCGCGTTCTTGCCCATGATCTGGACAACAGAACAACGATTATGAGAATAACATGTGTCGCGAAGTCTGTCAACAAGGTCCGCAACAATATTCAACGCGGTATCAAACCCTATAGTATAATCACTGCAAACAATATCGTTATCGATAGTTCCGGGCATGGCGACACACGGGATACCATGCAATGTAAGATCTCTTGCTCCTCTGAACGATCCATCACCGCCAATAACAACAATTCCGTCTATCCCGAATTTTTTGCATGTTTCTACCGCTTTTATTATTCCGGGCTCCTCTTTGAACTCAAGACAACGCGCACTTTTAAGAAAAGTACCGCCTCTGGAAATAATCCCCGATACATCTGTCGCAAACAATTCCCTGATATTTCCGTCTATAAGACCTTTATACCCTCCGAAAATACCCATCATCCTAAATCCTTCGTCAAGCCCTGTACGTACGACAGCCCGCACTCCTGCATTCATGCCCTGACTGTCTCCTCCGCTTGTAAGAACTCCTATTGTTTTCATCCTCAAAACTCCTCTGCGTTAATAATATACATTAAATAAACCGTTTTCAGATATTTAATTAAAATATACATACATTGTACACTATCGTTAAAAATTTTTCAATACCCATTCAGGAAAATTTTTTTACAAACTCCGCTGCTTTTTTCATTATATCCCTCAGCGGAGGATAAAGAGCACCGTTTACAGGCGAAAACGTATGATTTGAATTGTGTATACGCACATATTCAATATAAAAACCAAGGTCTTTGGCGCGATTGGCAAACATATCCGCACTGCGGACATTGACACATTCATCACAATCCCCGTGAACCAAAAAAAATCGAATATCTTTTCTGGCTCCGAATAAAAGAAATGACGGATTGACTCTCTCATCCGGATATTCCTCAGATGCGTCAATAAAATCCCTAATAAAACCCCGTGTCAAAGAAGGAACTTCGATTCCGACAAATTCAGGGTCGTTCCCTCTCACAAATGTTATCCCTGAAAACGATAAAACACCTTTAATATCAAGAGTCTCACACATCATTGCTGTCTCAAGTGCCATATAAGCTCCGGCAGAGATTCCTCCGGTAAAAATTCCGTTGCAGGAAACAAAAGGAAGGCTTTTGACAAACTCAATTGCATCTTTCGCATCTGATACGCTTTGCGAAAACCCTCCGCCGTTTTTACCCGTAAGCCGATATTCAGCCGAGGCTATACATATATCTTTTGATAAAAGCTCCATGGGTAAAAAAGGAAACTCGCCAATATCTGTCTTTTTCCCTTCTTTCCATCCTCCTCCATGAAACCATACAACGCACGGCACAGGGATTTCAGATCCGTTAGGGACAAGAAAATCAATACACAGATCATGACCGTTTACAGTTTTATATACTATATCTTTTTTATAATTAAAATCCAAATCTATCACCTTGTCATATTATATAATAAAAATATGAAATTTCGGTGTTATTAAAAATGACTTTTTTCATTGCCGTAATACTTTCCGCTCTGATATCATTTTTTCTCAAATTTCCACAATACCGGAAACTTAACAACTTTGTCGGACATATATCACTATACGCTGTGCTGTTTTCACTTGGTGTCTCTCTCGGTGCGGATAAAACTTTTTTTTCAAACATACAGACTCTCGGAGCAGCTGCAATTACTTTCGCGCTGTCTGGAAGTCTTTTCTCTGCTTTTTCGGCATGGATACTTACACGGAGGCAAAAATGACAGGTTGTATAGCGGCCATTGCGGCAGGGATAATATGCGGAAGTATATTTTTTACGGAAACGACAGTCTTTACCGTTAAAAAAATTTATGAACCGCTTCTTTCTCTGCTGCTGATATCTGTCGGGTTTTCAGCGGGCGGGGAAATAAATCTGTATAATCTCAAAAAAACAAGCAAAGCTTTTCTGCTTTTACCCATAATAACGATAACGGCAACTTTGGCCGCAGGTCTTTTATGCGGAGGAATATTCGGATATCCTCCCGCATTTTCACTCGCAGTAGCGTCTGGACTTTCATTTTCGGGAATCTCCGGAGCGATAATAACAGAGACTGCCGGAACTGTTCCTGGAGCGCTGGCTTTTGCCGCAAACCTGATAAGAGAACTTCTCAGCTTTATCTTTGTACCGTTAGTAGCAAAAAAACTTAATATATATTCGGCCATTTCTTTATGCGCGTCAACGGCAGGAGACACTCTCCTGCCGTTGATCTCAAAACAAGATTTATCAGCCATCGTACCCGCTGTTTACAACGGCATCGTCTGCACTGCGCTCGCGCCGATGCTCGTGAGGTTCTTTATCGGATTGTAAATCAGGGTTCCCATTCTCATCTCCGGTTTCCTCAATATATCTTTTCGCCTGAGTTACAAAAAGATCCCTGTACTTTCCTCCCATATCCATAAGTTCACGATGCGTCCCTTGCTCTACTATTTTCCCGTTTTCAAGAAAAAATATTTTTGTAGCAAGAGTAGCACTTGAAAGCCGATGTGATACGAAAACCGTAAGCTTATTACGACGCAATTTATCAAACTGAGAAAATATCTCCTGTTCTGCCAGAGGATCCAGCGACGCGGTCGGTTCATCAAGGATCATGATTTCACTATTTCTGAAAAATGCACGCGCAACAGCGATCTTCTGCCATTGACCTATTGAAAGCTCTGTGCCGTTTTCCTCAAAAACCCGCATAAGCGGAGTATCGTAACCCAGGCGTAATTTATCAATAAACTCGGCGGCGGCAGAACATTCGGCAGCATTTTTCACTTTTTCTAAATCGCCTGCACGCGCAATTTCTCCGAAAGAAATATTCTCGCTAACAGTAAAAGCGTATTTACCAAAATCTTGAAAAATTATCCCGAAAATCGAATATAATTCCTTAATATCATATTCTCTAATATCATGACCGTCAAGGTATATTACACCGGAAGTCGGGTCATAAAGCCGAGTAAGAAGTTTAAGCAAAGTCGTTTTCCCTGCGCCGTTAAGCCCGACCAGAACAACCGTATCGCCCTGCCCTATCTTAAATGAAACATTGTTCAAAACCTTTTTTTGAGTACCGGGATATGCAAAACTGACATGAGAAAATTCTATTGTATGTGATTGCCGCTTGTCGACATGTCGGGGCTCAGAAAGCGACGGAGAGATATATGTCGGAGTTTTCATAAAATCGATCATATTATCTATAAACAAAGTTCCTTCATAAATACTTGCTGAAGTAGAGATAATAGACGAAACTCCGTTTGAAATCGAAAAAATAGCATTTGTATACAAGCTGTAATCGCCTATCGTCAGTTCCTGCGCGAAGCACTTTTGAACAATACGGAAAAATACCGAACCGTTAACAGCCGTGGACAAGATCGCAAAACCAATGCCCCACAGCCCCTCATTTACGATGAGACTTTTAAGCCCCTTGAAATAATTTTTGAAAACATCTGTATATCTGCCTATGAAAAAATCAGAAAGATTAAAAAGTTTGACTTCTTTTACAAGATCTTTATCAACAATAAGATTCGCATAATAATCCATCTGTCTGCGATCTTTTGAACGACGACGCATATATGAAAAATTCTTCTTGCGATATCTATATGTAACCACCGCCATCGGCACCGAAAGTACAATAATCAACGGAGGAGCCCATGGTATCGCCGCCCCCAGTACCGTGATAAAACTTATAAGGCTTATAAACGAACTAACTATAGAAAAAGAAGCTTCAAGCACCTGGATAGGTCTGCGTCCCGCCTCAAGTGTTGCGTTTTCAAGTTTTGAATAAAACTCAGGCAAATCAAAAAAAGCAAGATCAACTGTTTTGGCTTTGCTCATTATTTTAAGTTTTATGCTGTTTGACAAAAGCTCAGAAGATAAACGTGTTATCATATTACCTACTGAATTGACTACCTGAACAAACAGCTGAAAACCAAGCTGTAGAACCAAAAGCAAAATCAACGTGGACCACTCAACATCCTGGCCTGTAACGGCAAGGGTAAGAGTATCAAGAAAAAGCTTCGCGATATACGCCGAAATAAGCGGTGAAATACCATTAAAAACAGCTTTGAACGACATGATAAAAAGGAGAAGAGGTTTTGCGTCCCATACAAGCCTGTAAATATATAAAAGCCTGACTATCATATCCTTCGCTGTTTTAAAAATATACGGAAAAAAATTTTTAATCCCTTTAGGTCGCTTTTTGGGATTACCGTCCCCTGACATCGGAGGACCAAACCCTCCAGGAGGCATAAACATATATAAATATCACTCCTATATTTAGTTAGTTAACTAATATTAGTATAGACACATTTTGCGGCCTTGTCAATATGATTAACAATATTTTCATAATTTTACAAAAAAACTCTTTGTATTTGTCCACGCTAAGCCTTTCACAAAAACAAACTTTATCTTAAGTCAAATAAAAAAATTTCAAAAAATTATAGTCTTACTTACAAAAAACAAAAAAACGGGCAACATCACACACCCGTTTTATCTGTATTCAAAATATCCCGCCGTCCACGCTGAGTATCTGCCCTGTAATAAAAGAATCCGTATCCGCCAAAAACAACACAGCTTTTGCAACATCTTCAGCACGTCCCAACCGCATAAGAGGGGTCATATTCTTGAATTCCGCTTCAGTCTCAGGAGAAATATTTTTATTCATATCTGTATCTATATATCCCGGAGAAACAGCGTTTACCCTGATACCTGAAGGTCCCAACTCTTTCGCAAGAGCTTTTGTAAAACCTTCAAGCGCGGATTTTGATGCCGAATATATCACCTCGCAGGAAGAGCCTGTCTTAGCCCACATTGAGGAAATATTTATAATTGCTCCCTCTTTTTTTTCTATCATATAAGGAAGAGCCGCCTGTGTACAAAAAAACGCGCCGCGCATATTAGTATCAAATACCGCGTTATAATCTTCGTTCGAAATATCGTTAATTTGCTTTTGTAAGGATATTCCAGCATTATTTACCAGAACATCGACACCTCCGAAAATGCTCTTTGCCGTCGCGAACATTATCTCAACTTCCCCACGATCTCTTATATCTGCCTCAACAGCAACTGCATTTTTCAGAGTTTTTGCCAAAACAAGAGCTTCGCTGCGCGATTTCCGATAATTCACAACAACATTATATCCGGCAGCAGAAAACGCTTCTGCCGTTGCTCTGCCTATTCCCTTTGCAGCTCCGGTTATCAAAACGGTTTTCATTTCTTTTTTCTCCGATTAAAAAACCTTTCTGTTTTTTTTCTCTCAATTTTCTTAGGCGCAGGGGGAGAGTCTTCGCTGTCATATGGATCGAAACACGCATTTTCAAGATCCCGCTCTTTGAGGTTGCGTGTAGTATAGCGTTTCAGAAGCTTATATATAACCGCGGCTGTCGGAACACCTATAAGCATCCCAGTCACGCCAAACAGTCCTCCTCCGACAATAATAGAAAGCATAACAAGCAGAGACGGGATACCTGTTCGTTCCCCGATAATTCGTGGAACGATTATATTCCCATCTACCTGTTGTACTATCAATATAAATATAATGAAAAAGAACGCCCACTTAGGATCTATCGCAAGTAAAAGTATCGCTGAAGGGATAGCGCCCAAAAACGGTCCGAAAAACGGAATAATATTCGTTACGGCGACTATAACGCTTATAAGACCCGCGTATGGGAACGTGAATATCGATAAGCCTATAAAGCAAATAGTGCCAACAATTGCTGCATCAAGAAGCTGTCCGGAAATATATTTTGTAAACGTATCTGTTGTAAGTGAGGTGATCTCACATGCGCGAGTTGCAAATTTTGAAGGCATAAAAGCATATGTCACTCGCTTGATATTACGTATAAGAAACTCACGAGAGGCAAGCATGTATATAGACATCGCAAAACCTACAATGGTATTTGCAACAGTGCCCGCAATACTTTTTGTTATATCGAATATCTGAGGGAACATATTAAGGAACATCTGTACAATACCCTCAGCTCCTTGTGATGAGAGCCCCTCAAACCAGGCAGTCAACCATTCGACAAGTTTGTCAAAAATAGAGATCTGTATCCCAAATCTGTCTTCTATATCCACGAGGAAGCCTTTGAATCCTTCAAGGTAATCGGGATATTTATTTACAATCTCCGTTATACTGTTTATGATCTCCGGAAAAATAAACAAAAGGAGAAGAGAAATAGCCGCAAGTGAAAACAGATAAATCAGAATAATCGAAACCGCTTTCACTACGCCTGATGTTTCATCCTTTTTAATTATTTTCGCGAAAGAACGCCTGACAGATTTATACGGACGGCTGAGAACAAGAGCTATTCCCATTCCTATAAAAAGGGAAGAAAAAAGACCAAGTATAAACGAAACAGCCGTAAGAACAAAATCTATACGGACTAATGCCGCAACTATCAGAATACTTATGACAGCCAAAAGCAACACGCTTTTGAACATCTTTTTTTCCAAAAGATCATTCTCCTTTCGGAACTGAAAATTCCTTACAACAGGTTTATATTAAAAGTATACCATATTTTGCACAAAATGTCCACACCTAATAAAAATATTTTCTGAAATAAAAAACATATATAAATAATTTCTTATTAACAAAAGGATATCAACTCTAAAGACTTATTCAGGTTGTAATTTTCATATTTCCCGCCGCATAGACTCAATAGGGGGATATTATGCCGGAAAAAAAGAAAATCTTTGAATATCTTTCATTTGTTATCACACTGATCGGATTCGCAGGGCTTTTAATATTTACATCTGACTGTATCAATTCAGCAAAAAAAGCGGTAGACATGTGTCTAAATATAATCATACCGTCACTGTTCCCGTTTTTTATATTTTCCTCATTGATCATTTCCTCAGGGATATGCGAAAAGATACAACGACCGATGGAAAAAATAATGAAGCCTCTTTTCAACGTTTCCGGAGCATGCTCCGCGGCGTTTATTCTGGGAATATTATCCGGATTTCCCGTAGGAGCAAAAACAGCAGTAACATTATACGAAAAAAGGTTATGCAGTAAAACAGAGGCTGAGAGAGTACTGGCATTCTGTAATAACGCCGGTCCGTTTTTTATTTTAGGCACAGTAGGAGTAGGAATGTGGCAAAGCTCAAAAGCCGGATGGATATTGTGGTCAGCTCAGGCAATATCTGCAATTTTGACAGGTATTATTTTTGGGCATCTATGGAAAAGGCATGACCACCCTTCAAAAACATATGCAGCTTCCGCAAAAAAAAGACTTTCACCTTCAAAAAATCTTTTCAGCGCGGTTAGCGGAAGCGCGGCAAGCATGGTATCAATATGCGCGTTTATAATATTTTTTGCTGTTATAGTGGCTCTTCTTCAAGCATCTGGAATTATAGGCGGATTCGCATCGCTCATATGTAAAATATTCCCCTCATTATCAGAAAAAACAACAGAAAATATACTCTCCGGCTTTTTCGAAATGACAACAGGGATTGCGGCTGTGGGGAACAACACACCTCTTGTGCAAGGGCTGACCGTTACCGGCGCACTTTTAGGCTGGGCTGGGCTCTCAGTGCACTGTCAGGTATTATCGGTTGTACATGAAAGCGGACTTTCAACCCGCCCATATTTCTACGGAAAACTTATGCAGACAGCCCTTTCTGCAACAATCACATTTTTATTTTCGGTATTTTTTACACTTCCGGACAAAA
Source organism: uncultured Clostridia bacterium (assembly GCA_944382895.1). Classification (GTDB taxonomy): domain Bacteria; phylum Bacillota; class Clostridia; order Oscillospirales; family UBA644; genus QAKR01. The sequence goes on from CALWNV010000003.1 coordinate 24,986, forward strand.
AAGATGTATTCATAAACTATTCCACTTCCGGACTCTCTCCGTTTTCGGCAAGTGAATTATTTGCACTATGCACGGCAATATCAATCTTTTTACTTTGCGCGTTTGCAATTGTATCCGAACTGACAGATAAAAAGAAGGAGAAAAACTGATACCGTTTTTTATTTTATAATGAATTCTACTTAATAATCTATATTAAAAATCTGAATTTTTACATTAAACAACAAGGCCGCAAAGAATATACTATATTTCTCTTGCGGCCTTGTTTCAAGCTCTGGATACAGTAAAGTTTCAGGCAGAAGATATCACGCATCAACCCAATTTTTTACTGAAAAATTTTATAAAACTTTTTCCCCGTTAACTCTGACTGATTTCAATACAAACATCAAAGATACAACAAAAAAAGCGCCCAATAACACTGAATTATTTTTTATCTGTTAAACTTCCATAAAAAATGTATCCGGATTTTCCGGGTCAAACGGTTCGTTTGCCCACATAAAAGTTATCAAATCAGTTTCACCCTCATTTTTTATGGAATGAGTATAGCCGGTAGGAATATCGACAACTTCAAGCCTTTCCCCGCTCACATGATACTCATATATCTCATTTTCACCGACCTTGCGAAAACGTATAACACCTCTCCCGCTTACGACAAGAAATTTTTCGTTTTTGGAATGATGCCAATGATTGCCTTTGGTTATACCGGGCTTCGCAACGTTTACGGAAAATTGGCCCCTGTCCGCGGTCCTTATTATTTCCGTAAACGAACCTCGATCATCAATGTTCATTTTCAATGGATAAGAAAAATCGTTTTCAGGCAGATAACTGAGGTACGTGCTGTAAAGTTTTTTCTCAAAACCATCCGACATATCCGGAACAGCGAGAGTCTTACGTGACTCCTTAAACGAATAAATCAAATCAACGATATTCCCAAGTTTTGTCTCGTGAAGTTCCGGCACTCTGCAAAACCGAGGATCTTCCGCCCGAGTTTCCTCGCCGCATAAAGCTCTTTCAAACTCGCGCACGATATCATCGATGTAAACAAGCCTCATATCTACTGATGGATCATTTACCTGAATAGTCAGTCCCCGGGCTATATTATTGCAGAATGTCGCAACCGCACTGTTATAATTCGGTCTACACCATTTACCGAAAACGTTCGCCAAACGATATATCAGAACTTTTACACCGTTTTTCTCACCGTATGAAAACATAAGATCCTCTCCGGCCTTTTTGCTCTTTCCATACGGATTATCCCTTTCCGCCTGTATCGACGAGGTTATAAGAACGGGGGCTTTATTCCCGGATTTTTCAAGGAGTGACAATAACGTAGAAGTAAATCCAAAATTCCCGTTCATGAAATCCTCTTCATGCTGAGGACGGTTTACACCGGCAAGATGAAATACAAAATCGCACTCTTCGGTATATTTTTCAAGAAGCTCCGGAGGAGTGTCCACATCATATTCAAAAACATCGCTGTATCCTTTTTGGCTCAAATCAAGACAAAGATTTTTACCAATAAATCCTTTCGCGCCAGTAACTAAAATTCTCATGTAAAACCTCCACTCCAGATATCATTTAATTTAATTAAAATTCTCCCAAACGCTCATTCAGTATACCAAGGACAACCAGCGGGACCGTTTCTGTTCTTAATATACGGCTTCCGAGCGAAAGCAACGGTATGCCTTTACCTGAAACAGCCTCCGCCTCATCCTTTGAAAAACCGCCCTCGCTACCTATCATAATCGAAATACTACCATGAAGATCACAATTCTTAAGCTTTTGTGAAAATCTGACATCTCCCAACTCATAAAAGAATAACGGAATATCCGATATATACAACATATCCAATGCTTTATCAAAACTAAAAACACCATCGACTGTCATTGGTATCTCTCTTCCGCACTGTACAGACGCTTCACGTGCTATCTTATTCAGCCTTTCGATCTTCGCGCCGGTTTTATCATTTACACGCACAGCACAGTTTTCAGAAAAAAATAAAACGACCTTGTCCGCACCGAGTTCAGCGGCCTTCTGTACCGTAAACTCATTTTTATCCGATTTGCACAACGCGTGAAAAAGAGTAAGGGAAAAATCCCTTTTGTAAATCTTTTTTTTATCCGAAAGAAAAATCACCGCTTTTTCCGTCGTTAAACTTTCAATCATCCCGTTATAAGTATTGCAACAGCTGTCGCTTACGCGTATGTTGTCTCCGGGTTTCAAACGCAAAACACGCAAATGTTTAACATCACTGCCTGTGACAATAGCACGACCATCCTCTATATCATCAACATAAATTATACGCATACCTACTCCCCAACAATACCTTTTTACTGAACAAAACATTATAACGATATATTTTTTATTATTATAGCACAATACATCTCAAAAGTAAATAATATTTTCAACATGCTCATCAATTTTTGATATTTCCATCTTATTTCACAAACAATACGCTTAAACCCGCCGACATCACCTCCGCAAAATCTCCTGCTTTACTTGACAACTGTCACTATGTAATGGTATAATATATTTATAATTCTATGATAATGTTTACAGGGAGGCCATCGTTTGAACATTCTGCATTTGAAATATGTAGTGGAAGCCGAAAAAACAAGATCTATAAGCAAGGCGGCCGAAAATCTCTATATGGGACAGCCGAACTTAAGCCGAGCTATAAAAGAGCTTGAGGAAGATTTAGGTATCACTATCTTTGAAAGAACATCAAAAGGTATCGATCTAACACCCCAAGGCGAAGAATTCATGCAGTACGCAAAAAGAATTATTTCACAAATCGACGAAGTCGAGGCCATATACAAAAGCGAAAAACATGAAAAACAAAAATTTTCGGTTTCCGTACCACGGGCAAGTTATATCGCGGAAGCATTTACTGATTTTGCAGCTCACATTGACACTGAAAAACCAGCTGAAATATTTTATAAAGAAACGAATTCCATGCGTGCTGTAAACAATATCCTTCAAGAAGACTATCATCTTGGAATAATACGTTATCAAGATACATTTGAGCCTTATTTCGCGGCTTTTTTACACGATAAAGGCTTAAAATCAGAGCTGATATACGAATTTTCATATGTTGCTCTTATGTCTAAAAACAATCCATTGAGCAAAAAAGAAGAGCTCAACACGAAAGATTTTTCAGAATGTATAGAGATAGCGCACGCAGATCCATATGTACCGTCTCTGCCTCTTATCGATTCAAAAAAAGCCGAACTTTCCGAATTTGTCAACAAAAGGATTTTTGTTTTTGAGAGAAGTTCACAAATGGATCTTCTGAGCAATGTCCCCAAAACATTTATGTGGGTCTCTCCTATTCCCAAAAGACTTCTTGACCTTTACGGGCTTGTGGAACGCGAATGTAAAGGGAATGAAAAAAAATACAAAGATGTGCTTATATACAGAAAAGACTACAGACTCTCCACTCTTGACAAAAAATTTCTTGAAATACTTAAGAAATACAAACCTCAAAAAAATCAGGAAAAATAGTCAGTATTTATCCTGATAAAAAACAAAAACTTTACAATATTCATAAAACCGCATAAAAAACGCCCTGATACAAACTGAGAATCATCAGGGCGTTTTTATCATTGAAATTTTCAATTATCTTTTTTGAAAACAGGAAGCATAACGGAAAATTCCGTGCCTTTTCCAAGCTCACTTTCAACGGTTATTCCGCCTCCGTGCGCATCCACTATGCCGCTGGCGATCGAAAGCCCAAGTCCTGTACCTGTTTTAGAGCCTCCCCGTGATTTATCCGCTTTATAAAAACGTTCGAATATATACGGTATATCTTCTTTAGCCATTCCTTTCCCGGTATCCCTTATTTTCATGCATACCATCTCATCGACAAGCTGTGTCGAAACAGTGACAGTTCCGCCTGACGGTGTAAACTTCAACGCATTGTCGACAAAAATTATTATCAGCTGACGTATTCTGTCTTTATCGGCAAAAATATGTGGTATGTTCGCTGTGTTGACATTAAGTCTGATCTTCTTTTTCGAAGAGATAAGTTTCAGGCTGTCAACCGTCTCTGAAATAAGAAGGTTGAGATCAAGTTCCGACAACGAAAGCTGTACTTTCCCGGCTTTGAAACGCGAAACATCAAGAAGATCCCTTACCAAATGCTCAAGGGCAACTGTTTCATTTTCTATCCGGTTATACATCTGCATAACATCCGCCGGATTTGTAACGGCGCCGTCGATAAGAAGCTCAACAGATCCTTTGATAATAGTAAGAGGGGTTCTGAACTCGTGAGAGACATTTGAAACGAATTCTCTCCGTGTCTGCTCTAATTTCTCACTCTGACTTATATCCTGAACTATGACAACGGTCCCAACCAGGTTTTCATCATAAAAACTCGGAGATATAGTAAATTTAAGTATATCATTTCCGTCAAGCACAACCGTCTGCTGTTCTCTTTTCTCCATTGCCCGACGGCGCGCGGACACAATCCTCTTATCTGCAAGCATTTCATAATTGCACATACGCATGATTGCGGCGTTATATTTTATAAGTTTCCCCTCAGTGTCATAATAAGCGAGACCATCGGAAATATTATTAAGCAAGGTATCAAGATTTTCTTTTTCCGATCTGAGAGAATTTACGGTTTTATCAAGAGTATAGGCAAGATCATTAAGGGATTGGGAAAGGGTTCCAATCTCTCCTTTATCTGAAATATCCGCTCTGACCGAATAATTACCACACGCCATTTTCTGGGCTACAAGACTCATCTCTTTCAAAGGTCTCGATATACGCATTGCAAGTAAAACGGATATCAAAAAAGCAACTATTACACTAAATGCAATAGATATTCCAAGATACATCTGCGCCGACAAAAAATTAGAATTTATATTCGACATGGGACAATGCATTAAAACAGCCCCGATAACTTCGCTTTCCTCTCCCTCATATAAAGTAGTAGAAGCCATAGGAACTATCACGGAAATAGTTTCCTGCCCGAAATAATCAGAAAATTCCTTAGTATATATATTTATATTTTCAAAAGAATTTTTTATTATATTTTCCTGATTTTCGGTCAGTTCTTTTATATTAAGCGGGCTTTGCGACGAAGTTCCTATATTTTCAAACAATCCGTCGGTAGTTACCACCCAAAGCTTTGAATCCAATATTCCCTCAGCAAAAAGAGAGTAATCAGATATAGTTTTTTTCCTGTAAGCATAAGAACTCGCCTTGTCTTGTGAGACAAGGCGGGCAATCTCCTGAGCACAGGAAAGCATTGTTTTTTGTTTTTCCTGAACGGCGTTATTGTAAAAAAGATACATAAATATCACGCTTGTAATCAAAACAACAAGCACCGTAACGCCGATAAATACCGCAATAAGCTTGGACGATATGCGCTTAAGCACCTTTATTTAACCTCAAATTTATACCCGACACCCCATACCGTTTTAATATCAAACCCAACAGTCTCATCAAGATTGAGTTTCGTACGGATGCGTTTGATATGGGTATCGACCGTTCTGGTATCGCCGAAATACTCATATCCCCAAATATTTTCAAGAAGATGGTCGCGTGTGTATACTCTTCCGGGATTTGTGGCAAAAAGCCAAAGTATCTCAATTTCTTTTTTTGTAAGAACAACTGGTTTTCCGTTCACAGAGGCTTCATAGCTGCTCATATCTATAACAAGCCCAGCGACTTCTATCTTTTTATTACGATCGTCACTGCTGTCATCATTAACTCGTCTCAAAACAGCTTTTATCCTCGTCATTACCTCGCGTGGGCTGAAAGGCTTAACAACATAATCGTCAGCACCAATATCAAGCCCGAGTATTTTATCAGCCTCGTCACTTTTAGCAGTAACCATTATAATAGGAACGTTGGAACTCTGTCTTATCTGCCGGCAAACATCATAACCGTTTATTTTCGGCATCATAACATCAAGAAGAATAAGGGCAGGATTATATTCTCTGTGCATTTTTAATGCCTGCTCGCCGTCAAAAGCGCAAACCGCTTTATATCCTTCTTTTTGAGCATAGATTTTAAGAATATCGACAATATCCTTATTGTCATCGGCAATCAAAATCACTTTATCCATAGTTTTTCATCCTCCATGAGCACATATACTCTGAGTATAGTATACCACATAAAATCTCAATTGTCAACATTTTTGCGAAAAAAATTTAACATCTGCCTTTATCAGAAGGTAAAAGAACACGAATAAGATCACTTCTTCCCGCTTTCAACAGCGCTCTTCTAACAATTTCCCGATTTTTCGGCAACGTACATTGCAAAAGAGCTCTCTGTTCAGCTTTTTCCTGCGGTGTTTTTGGAACATACACTTTTTTCATGGTAACAGGATTGAGCCCGGTATAAAACATTGCGCAAGACAATGTGCCCGGCGTAGGATAAAAATCCTGGACCTGTTCAGGATGATAGTTTATCTTTTTCAAATACAGAGCAAGTTCAATAGCGTCTTCAAGTGTACAACCGGGGTGAGACGATATAAGATAAGGGACAAGATACTGTTTCAATCCTAATTGTTTGTTTATTTTATAAAACTCTTTATAAAATTTTTCATACACCTCAAAATGCGGTTTACCCATACAATCAAGGACATTGTTCCTAACATGCTCAGGAGCTACTTTCAGTTGCCCGCTTATATGATGCTTTATAAGTTCCCTGAAAAACTCTTTATTTTTATCCGCAACGATATAATCGTACCTTATCCCTGAGCGGATAAATACTTTTTTTACTCCCGGCAACGCGCGCACGGTTTTTAGGATGTCAAGATATTCTTCATGAGAAACATTCTTTTCGGCCACGGGACAGATTTCGGGAGCCATACATTTTCGGTCCTTACATACGCTTTTTTTATCACATGCGCTGTGCCGGAAATTCGCGGTAGGTCCGCCGATATCATTTATATAGCCCTTAAAATTAGGTCCTTTTGTAATACGCACGGCTTCATTCACAACTGATTGCTTACTTCTTGAAGTAACCAGGGTTCCCTGATGAAAAGCTATTGCGCAAAAATTACACCCGCCAAAGCAACCCCTGTTATGCGTAATTGAATTTTCGACCTCCTCAATAGCAGGAACTCCGCCCTCAGCCTCATATGACGGATGATAAGCCCTCATATACGGAAGCGCGTAAACCGCGTCAAGTTCTTTTTTTTCAAGAGGCGCGGCAGGGATATTTTGTAAAAGGTATCTCTTACCATGTCGCTGAACGATTGGTTTACCGACAAAAGGATCCTGTTGCCTAAACTGTACTCTTGTTGCCTCAGCATATGCACGCTTTCCTTCCTCGGTCGGAAGTTTGACACGTTCGGCAGGAGCACATTCTACGGCGTCTATAGGTTTTTCATCAACCATCACACATGTTCCGGAAATATCCGTTATATCGCAAATGCGCTCTCCGGAAACAAGCCGTCGGCAAATTTCTTTCGTCTGATATTCGCCCATACCGAACATAAGTATATCGGCACCGCTGTCGACCAAAATAGAATTACGGACTTTGTCCTGCCAATAATCATAATGAGCAAAACGCCTTAAAGACGCTTCCAATCCTCCGATAGCTATCGGGATATTCCCATACAGTTCACGTAGTTTATTACAGTATACCAAAACAGCCCGATCCGGTCTCCGCCCCGCTTTTCCGCCCGGTGAATATACATCACGGCTTCTGGGCTTTTTAGCGACGGTATAATTCGAAACCATTGAATCGACACAACCGGATGTCACCATAAAAGCGTATTTAGGACATCCGAGTTTTTTATAGTCCGTATCTGTCTGAGGCTGAGCTATAATACCTACTGTATAACCGAGGCTTTCAATAAGCCGCGATATTATCGCCACACCGAATGAGGGATGGTCAACATAGGCGTCACCGGTAATACATATAAAATCAAGGCATGATATCCCTCTGTCATCAAGATCCTGACGGCAAACAGGTAAAAACGGCATATTACGATCCTTTCTTTCAAATATTCATTCGTTCGCAAACTGAGTTTTATAAAGAGTATAATACGCACCTTTTTGTTTGAGAAGGTCTTCATGATTCCCGCTTTCGACAATCCTTCCGTCGTTTATTACCAATATCTTATCCGCATCACGGATGGTGGAAAGTCTGTGAGCTATAATAAAACTCGTACGCCCTTTCATAAGCGATATCATCGCTTTTTGAACATTCATTTCGGTTCTTGTATCTATTGAAGAAGTAGCCTCGTCAAGTATCAGGATTTTCGGATCGGCCAAAACAGCTCTTGCAATCGATAAAAGCTGCCTTTGTCCCTGACTGAGATTGGAGCCCTCTTCCGACAAAACGGTTTTATATCCTTCCGGAAGCCTTGAAATAAACGAATGCGCATTTGCGGTCATCGCCGCATGTTCAACCTCTTCCTCCGTAGCGTCAAGACGCCCGAAACGGATATTGTCATAAATATCTCCGCTGAAAAGAACCGTATCCTGTAACACTATCCCTATACTGCGACGGAGATCGTGTTTGCGTATATCATTTATGTTTTTTCCGTCAAGCTTAATAATACCATCATTTATATCATAAAAACGTGTAATCAGATTGACAACGGTCGTTTTCCCCGCCCCGGTAGGTCCGACGAGAGCAATTTTCTGTCCGGGAAGGACATCAAGAGTAAAATCTTTCAAAACAGGTTTGTCAGGCACATATGAAAAATTCACATGCTCAAACTCAACATGCCCTGTCACTTCCTCAGGATTCATAATAATTTTTCCGTTATCAGTCTCCGATTCCTCATCCATAACTTCGAACACACGTTCTGCTCCGGCAACCGCTGACTGTATCGCGTTGTACTGATTAGCAATTTCATTTATCGGGCGAGTAAACTGCCTCGACAAAGTGATAAACGCCGAGATCGTACCAACGGTAACACCAAAATCACCAAAAGCCAAAAGCCCTCCTGATATTGCGACCAGTACAAAAGTTATATTATTTACGACATTCATAATCGGACCGACCATACCAGAAAATATCTGTGCTTTTATACTGCTGTCTCTGAGGGCTTCATTTATCGCCTCAAAAGAATTTATAGAGATCTGTTCACGGTTGAACGCTTTTACGGTCTTTTGCCCCGCGACCATTTCCTCAATATGCCCGTTGAGTTTTCCCAAAGACGACTGCTGTTTCTTAAAATAGAATCTGGTTTTTTTTGCGACAACCCTTGTTGCGAGAAGGCTCAGGGGGATACCGAGAAGAGTTATCAATGTCATCAACGGACTGTAAACAAGCATCATCACAAAAGAAGCGGTCACAGTCATCGCGCTTGAAAACAATGAGGTTATGCTCTGCGACAATGTAGTCGAAACATTATCAATATCGTTCGTAACACGGCTCATCAAGTCTCCGTGAGCGTGTGTGTCAAAATAACGAACCGGAAGCCCGGACATTTTTTTAAAGAGATCGTTACGCATTGACCGGACTGTTTTCTGCGAAAGAGATGCGCCCAGAAAACCCTGTAAAAAATTAAACAATATTGAAAAAAGATAAACCACACACAACAACAAAAGAGATCTGAAAAGCGCTTCTGTATCTATATGAAGACGGCCGCTGTCTATAGTTATTGCGTCAATAGCAGACTTCTGGAAAGTAGACCCGTAAACCATCGATAAGGAAGAGACGGCAACAAAGACTACCAACATTATCAAAACAAGTTTGTTTTTTCCCAGATACGAAATCAGCCTTAAAATAGTTCCCTTTCTGTTTTTCGCTTTTTCGCCGAACATATGAGCACCGGGACCGCCAGGTCGTCCCGGACCGCCGGGAGATGTATGCGAAGCTGTTCTCTTAGTCATCAAAAGCACCTCCCTGACCTATCTGCGATGAATAAATATCTTTATATATATCACTGCTTTGCATAAGCTCTTCATGAGTCCCTTCGGCAGATATCTTTCCTCCGTCCATAACAATTATCTTATCTGCGGCCATAACAGAGGATATTCTTTGTGCAATCAGTATTACCGTCATATCTTTCATATCTGTCTTGAGCGCTTTCTTAAGACGAGCTTCCGTTCCCATATCAAGCGCTGATGTACTATCGTCCATTATAAGTATCTGCGGCTTTTTCAAAAGAGCTCTCGCGATACAAAGTCTCTGCTTCTGTCCTCCGGAAAGAGTAAGACCGCCCTGCCCCAACTCAGTATCGTATCCATCAGGAAACGCCTTTACAAAATCATCAGCCTGCGCGGTTTTTGCAGCGGCATATACCTCATCATCAGAAGCTGAGGGATTTCCCCACCGTATGTTTTCGGCAATACTTCCGCTGAAAAGCACGGCTTTCTGCAAAACCATCCCGATTTTTTCTCTGAGAGTTCCCGATTTATAATCTTTTACGTCAATCCCGTCGACCAAAATCCTTCCCGAACTTACATCATAAAACCGCGGTATAAGATTTACAAGCGATGATTTTCCGGAGCCCGTGGAACCGAGAATAGCTACTGTCTGTCCAGGCTTTATATCTATATTTATATCTCGTAAAACAGGATCGCCCATTGCTAACGGATACTTGAACGACACATTTTCGAAAACTACCGAACTGCCTTTCGCGGGCAAAAATGAAGAAACGCAATCTTCCTTATCTTTAACCGAAGGTTCCGTCGCCATGACCTCTTTTACGCGGTCATAAGAAGCTTTTGCTCTTGAAAGCATCATAAACAACATTGACATCATCATCATACTCATCAATATCTGAGTCATATATGTCACAACCGAGGTCACCTGACCGACCTGGATCGCCTTCGCCTCAACCTGAAGTCCGCCAATATAAATAACGGCAACAACCGATCCGTTCATAAATAACATCATAAGAGGACTCAAAAGAGCCATCATACGCATAACTTTAAGCGTGGTTTTAGTTAAATCATCGTTTACCGAAGAAAACTTCTCTATCTCATTTTCCTCTCGTACATAAGCTTTTACGACTCTTACACCGGTAAGATTCTCCTGCGTCACCGCATTTAACTTATCAACAAATTTTTGCATTTTTGAAAATAACGGGCTTCCGAATTTAGTTATCAAAACAACTATCGTAAGCATAATCGGCATTGATACAACTAAAATAAGCCCGAATTTAATATCCATGGAAAGAGCCATCACTATCCCGCCTATACACATAAGAGGGGTTCTTATAAGCATCCTGAGAGACATCATAAGAAGATTCTGAAGTTGCGTAACATCATTAGTAAGTCGAGTCACAAGAGAACCTGTGGAAAATTTATCGGTTTCGGCAAACGAAAATGTCTGGACCTTCTTAAACAGATCGCTTCTCAAATCTGCACCGAAATTCTGCGAAACCTTGCTGGAAAAATATGTACAGCTCATACCCCCGACCATACCGATAACAGCAAAAATAAGCATTTTAAGACTTGTCCACAGTATTACATCCATCCGGTTCTCAAGAATACCTATGTTTATAACATCCGCCATCAGAGCCGGCTGAAGAAGGTCCATGACAACCTCAACCATCATCGTCAAAGGCGCAAGTATTGCGGCAACTGCGTACGGTTTTATATAACCTGAAAGTTTAATTTTTTTGTTCATTGTTTAGAAGACCTCAACTTTTCAAGAATTCTGCGAAGTTCCGTTATCTCCTCCGGGGTAAGTGTCTCAAAAGTTTCTTTTTCCACCTGTTCAAAAGTCCGGCGAATCTTATCCGCGAGAGCTTTACCGCTTTCCGTCAAAAATATTCTGAACTGTCTCGCATCGCTTTCATGAGGCTCACGCAAGATATATCCGGAATCCTCCATCTTTTGAATAGTCACACTAACGGAAGAGGGTTTGAAAAACATTTTTTCGGCAAGCTCACATTGCGAAAGACCCTCATGGCGCGAAATTTCCGTAAGAACAGGACCAAAAGAATGCGGGATCCCTATTTTATCAAGCTTTTCCCTCGCATCACAACCAAAAAGATGGAAAACGACCCTTATAAGATGACTCAGCGGGACATCGTCATTCTCACTTATAAAGGGACATTCCGGGACCTTGTCATTATGTTTCAAAACACTACCTCCTTTATTTTAGTTAGGTAACTAACTATATTGCACTATATTATAACACCATATATAGACTTTTTTTCAACAATCAGGTAAAATATTTGCAAAATTTAGGCACCATTTATAAAGAATCACCTTTATATACACCATATATCAAAACAACTTCTATATTGTCCGAAAACCATATAGAATCCACATTTTATATTGTTCTTAAAAATTAAAATAAATTTCAAAATGCACAGCAAATATCAGAAAACGAAATATCATACCCGGCTGCACAGGCTTTTTTAACCGTTTTGGCAAAAGGATAAGCAATACCGGAAAAGCCCATATCAAGAGCTTTTTCTTCCAAGACCTCCGAGTAATATCCGGACGGACGCGCGCAACCGAGATAAAAAGAAGAACCGGGAAGTTTTTTCACCGCTGATTCAAAAAAAGACAAAACATCCTCAAGAGGCGGCGGCGAAGTTCTACTCATTTTTGTGCCGGACAACGGCTTAAGCACAACCAAAACAAGTTTTTCGGGAGAAAACTCATAAACAATGTCAAGCGCAGCATATTCACCTTTTATTTTCCCGTAATCTAAACCGACTACTATATGAGGCGAACAACTGAGTCCGATTGTTTTCATACATTCAAGTCTTTCCGCATAATCTTCCGCTCCGGCATCTATGCCAAAAATATTTTTCACCGTTTCCCTGCTGCCGACAACATCAAAAAAAACTGTTGAAACACCGCTCTCCTTAAGTTTATACAAAGTTTGAAAAGAAGGAAAACCGCAATGCACCGCAACTTTTATATATTTGCTTACTCTGCTTATAGATTCACAATAAGGAAGCAATTCCACTTCACCCGATATATTACATCCGCCGCTCAGCAAAATACCTTCGCAGCCTTCATCAATCATCTTCATGCAAAGCGTCTCAAAATTTTGGGGATCAGAGCCGTCGAGCATATTTTTCAACATCTTCCCACCACAGTGAGGACAATCAAGTGCGCAGATATTTCCACTTATACTCACCGAACGAAATTTTTTGCGGTTATTAAAATGAAACTCGTTTTCATAAAACTTTGCTCCCGGGGTAAAAAACGTTATCTTTTTCATTATCTGCACCCGACAAATTACTGTTCACCGACAGCCATACGAACGGCATATACAAAATCCGACGGAATCACACCGGGTATTGCCCATTCCCTATTTTCAAAAAATTCTGTCGTCTTTTTCTCTATATCACAAATTCTGCAGTTTTTAAGTACACTCTCATAATCCTGAATAAGACGAGAAGGATACACAAAAAAATCCCCGTTTATAACAGCCTGTGAAATATATGCTCTACCGTCCGTTATGATATAAACCCTTATACATCCTCCCGCCGCTTTGTAAACAGCACTACGGTATTGTTTTTTACTCTCACGCGCATTACGGTATATCCACTCTTCACTTTCGAATTCTATCATATTCTTACTGTAAGACTCTTTTTCATACAAACTAAGTTCGCCGCACACATAATCAAACCCGAGGACGGAAGAAAACTCATTTATCAAAGCCTTTTTGAGACTAACAATATCCGGTACAGGAGCACACTCTCTCGAAAGCCATGTCATTCGTTCCCTAAAAGCGGATACCGCTTTATCTTTAAGTTTTTCAATGGGTGTATTAAGAGTTTTAAGCATCATCTCTATATCAAAATCGATAAGCAGGGAGCCGTGATATAAAAACGTATCCCCTTCTTCTGTACCCCCGCTCCCGCTGACTTTACGTCCGTTTATTTCAATATCATTATGAGGACGGAACTCAGCAGCTATACCAAAACTTTTGAGAGCATTTACACAACCCCCGCAAAGAGTTCGGTACATATTTTCAACCGTACTGCCCCGCAGGGCTGACTTCGGAGCAACCAGTTCCCATCCGAGAGCCCCCCTGTCCATTAAAATCGCGCCCCCTCCGGTGATACGCCTGTTGACCGGGATATCGTGTTCTTTGCAAAAATCAATTTTAACCTCATCTTCCACATTCTGATTATATCCCACAAGAATCACAGGCCGATCAAAAAACATAAATCTCAAGGTCGGAGGGGATTTTCTCTCATTAACGGCAGAGAGAATCGTTTTATCTAAAGCCATATTTTCCGCAGCACCTATATATCCGGTATCTACAACACGCCATTTTTCCATATAATCTTCCTTTTAAGAATTTTTTATTCAGTACTTTACAAGCTCTTTTTTTATTAGCAAAATATCCTCTGTATCAGGCGCAAACGGAAAATTTCGTATTTCCTCAGAAGGACGTTCGTTTCCAAACGGCCTGTTACATGCAGCGCATTTTTCATCGCGTCCGGTACATCCAGATGTCCGGAACGGATATCCGCTTTCGACCGCTTCATTCATAACTGCATCGGAAACCCCGTATCCGGTGATCTTTCCGTTATGAAAAGTCATTTTATCCGCAGATGAATAGCCGTTATTTATAAGCCAACGGGCAAGCTGGACTCTTCGGTATTGCTCAACAGGCGGTTGTTTGCGCATACTTTCCCCACTTCCTCTTTCAGGAAAAAAGGAAAATAAATGTGTAGGAGCTCCGTATTCTTTCCATACATGATCAATCATCTTTATCATTTCTTCCTCGGTTTCCCCCAAACCGACTATAAAATGGACACCTGCGTTACCTTTTCCGAAAACTTCTGCGGCATCTTTAAGACAGGAAAGATATTTATCCCATCTGTGCGGCCCGTGTACGTTCTCGCCGCGGAATTTATCAAAAAGAACAGGAGTCGCTGCGTCTATCGCAATCCCGGATTTATCCGCGCCGGCGGCTTTCATTTTCATCATATCTTCTTTTTTTATAATTGTCGGGGACAATAAAACGCTCACGGGAAGTTTTGTTTTTTCTTTGATCTCCGTTATAATCGGCAATATATCCGCCACACAGTCAGGATGTGTTATCATGGAAACACAAACTCTTTCAATATCGGAACAATTCGCAGCGGCATCCAATACTTCATCAAGTTTATATATAGGCCACGCCACACGGATAAATGTATCTGATTTTTCGCGCGAACGTGAAAGTCCGCAATAAGAGCAATTTGCTTTGCACCCTCCCTCGCAAAGCATAAGAAGATTAAGACAATGCAGTTTAGCGCCGCGGAAAAACAATCCGGGTTTCAACCCGACAGTCATTGCCGCAGCCATACTTATCTGAACAAATTCCGGGCTTGTCATAACATGATATCCTTTCAAAAAATTCCGGGCGGCCGGCGCGCCGTCCACCCGGTAACTTATCATAATCAGTGTCTCACATATTCTGTATGCAATAACTCATGAGAAAGATGAGAACACGGCTTTCCGAGAAAATCTTCATAAATTTTCTTTATTTCAGGGTTCTCGTGCGATTTCCGTATCTCATGTTCATGATCGTCACGGTCAAGACCCTCTGTACGTTTTTTAGCTTTAACAGCGTTAGTAGTAAGGATCTGACCTCCTCCCCCGACACAACCTCCGGGACAGCTCATTATTTCTATAAAATGATATTTTGAGAATTCACCGCCGTTTATAATATCCTCGCATATCTTTCTGGCATTGCCAAGCCCGTATGCAACGGCGACCTTAAGTTCACCGGCTTTTGTAGGCACGGTAGCTGTTTTTATTCCATCATATGTTCCCAACACACGTAAATCCATATCTTCCAAAGGTTTCTGCTCCACTTCTTCATATGCCGTACGCAAGGCCGCGGTCATAACTCCTCCTGTCCTACCGAAAATAGTCGCCGCACCTGTATAAGAAGACAACAGCGGATCAGGCGAACCCTCTTCCATAGCCGCTAAATCTATACCCAAAAGCTTAAACATCTTTGCGCATTCACGCATAGTAAGAACCGCGTCAACATCAGGATATTTGCCGTCGCCGTTCACGACTGAGGCATCTTTAAGCTCTTCACGCTTACATTCGTATTTTTTCGCCGTACACGGCATAACCGAAACCACAAACATCTTTTCCGGCTTGACATCACAGTTTCTCGCGCCATATGTTTTAGCGACAGCCCCGAACATCTGTTGAGGACTTTTAGCCGAAGATAAATTCGGGATAAGCTGAGGATAATATTTTTCCACATAATTCACCCATGCCGGACAACATGAAGTAAACTGAGGGAACACTCCTCCGTTTTTAATACGACCGAGAAATTCGGTTCCTTCCTCCATAATTGTAAGATCCGCTGAAAAGTTGGTATCCCATACTCTGTCAAATCCCGCGGCACGAAAAGCGCTGTAAAGTTTTGCGGCAACATTTTCTCCGGGTTCCATACCAAACTGTTCGCCTATACCGGTTCTTACCGAAGGCGCGAATTGTACAACAGTAAACACTTCAGGGTCTTTAAGCGCGGCAATAACTGTTTCTGTATTATCCACTTCGCTCATCGCTCCGACAGGTCGTGAAAACGCGCAGTTTTCACATTTTGCAAGCGTCTTGACCATAGCGACCGTTTTATCCTGAAAACCAAGGGGACACGCCATTATGCATTGTCCGCAACGCACACACCTGTCGCTGTCCATATCGACACCGAGATCACTTAAATGTATCGCTTCAATAGACTGGACCCTACAAGCCTCTACGCAACTTCCGCAACGTATACATTTATTGGGATAATAGTTTATCGACGGTTCTGTAGTTTTTGTAGGCAAACGCCTCTCTTTACGTTCCTGAAGGTCTACATGACCTCCGGCAGCAGCTTCACACGCAACAAATTCCTGCGCACATTGGATAAGAGGACATTCGGTACCGCGAAAATCAGGATCGTCACAAACAGGACATTTCTTCTTGATTTCGAGTTTGCCTAATTCTTTTATCTGAGAAGAAAACTCATCCATGACTTTTGCAAATTTTTCTCCCTCAGATGCCGATATCCATTCAAGGCGTAATCTGCGGCGGTCAATACCGAGTTCATCAAGAAGAGGCTGGAACATTTCATATCTTGCAAGTGTTTTGAAGTTTCCGTTAGTGTAATGACAGTCAGACGGGATATGGCAACCGGCAATCAGAACTCCGTCTGCCCCCTCTGCAAACGCTTTAAGAACAAACGAAGGTTCCACTCTTCCTGAACACATAACTCTGACAGCACGCGCCGTAATATCGTGACGTATACGCGCGGTCCCGGCAAGATCGGCGCCCGCATACGAGCACCAGTTACACAAAAATTCAACTATCTTTGGTTTATATTCACTCATATCCAACTCCTCCTCAATCTCTCAAAAGTCCTTCAAGCTCGGCAAATATCTGCTCCGAGGAGAAGTGTCCCTGATTTATAGCTCCCGCAGGACATGCGGCCGCACATGTACCGCAGCCGCGGCACTTAGTACTTTCAATACGCATGATTTTCGCGGCAGCGTCAAATTCAAGAGCCATATACGGACAAAGTCTTTCACACAAACGGCATCCCTTACACATATCAGGATTTATGGAAACAACCGTGGGTTCAAGTTTTACTTTGCCGATATTGAGGAAACGTATGACATCTCCCGCACATCCTTTAGCCTGACACACCGTATCGGGTATGTCTTTAGGTCCCTGCGCGCATCCAGCAGCATAAATACCGGCAGTTGGTGTCTCAAGAGGATTAAGTTTGGGATGCGCTTCCATAAAGAATCCGTCTTTTGTACGTGAAACATGCATCATCTCGGCAAGAGCGTCTGTATCCTCAGAAGGCTCAAGCCCTACGGCAAGGACTACCATATCCGCCTCAAGTTCGACTGTGGCGCCCATCAAAGTATCCTCTGCTTTAAGAAGGAGCCTATCATTTTCACTTTTTACGATTTCCGACACTTTACCTCTTATAAAATGCACGCCCTCGCTTTGGATACGGTTATAAAACTCCTCATATCCTTTGCCTGCAGCACGTATATCCATATAAAAATTATATACTTCCGCTCCAGTCTTTTCTCTTGCGAGATGCGCGTGTTTCAAGGAATACATACAACAGGCTTTTGAACAATACTCATTTGTATTTTTATCACGACTGCCTACACAATGTATAAAAGCAATCGTCTTCGGCTTCTCGCCTTTCGATGTGACAATATGTCCCCCGGTCGGACCTGAAGCATTAGTCATTCTTTCATACTGCATAGAGTCGATGACATCCGGATAAATCCCGAACCCATATTTGACAGTACGTGAGGCGTCAAAAATCTTAAACCCTGTAGCAAGGATAATCGCGCCTACTTTTATTTTTACGGTCTCATCTTTCAGATTGAAATCTATACAGCCCCTGTCACAGGCTTTTACGCAAGCCTGTGTACATCTGCCGTTTTTAAGATACAAACAATTTACAGGATCTATAACAGCTTTAAGCGGAACTGCCTGAGGAAACGGTATATATGCCGCACCCCTGTTGGAAAGTCCGTAGTTGAACTCGTCCGGGATACGGTCTTTCATAACACAGGCTTCAACACATTTTTTGCAACCGGTACAATCAGGTGTTGTATACCGTGTGTGTTTGATGACAGTCACAGTATAATTCCCGACAGAACCCTCAACGGAAACTACTTCCGAATTCGTCATCAGGTCAATATTAGGTTCTCTCGAAACATCAACCATTTTGGGCATGAGTATACATGCCGAGCAGTCAAGGGTGGGAAAAGTCTTATCAAGCTGGGCCATAACACCTCCTATTGTCGGTTTTTTTTCAACAACATAAGTCTGATAACCCGATCTCGCAACAGTCAGCGCAGCCTCAATGCCGGCAACTCCCCCGCCTATAACAAGACATTTTTTCGTTATTGGTATCTCCTGAGTCTCTATCCGCTCATGGTGAGAAACTCTCGCAACCGCCGCACGAACAAGATCTTTTGCTTTTTGAGTGGCCGTCGGTATATCGGTACAGACCCATGAAACATGCTCCCGTATATTGGCCATCTGCATATAATATGGATTAAGACCTGCTTCCTCCACAACTTTTCTAAAAGTAGGTTCATGCATCCTGGGCGAGCATGAAGCGACAACCACTCTGTTCAGTTTATAATTTTCTATATCTTCTTTTATTATTTTCTGTCCCGCGTCAGAACATGTATACATGTTATCTCTCGCGACAACTACATTATCAAGACCGCCCGCATATGCCGAAACTTCAGGACAATCCACTGTTCCGCCTATGTTCGAACCGCAGTGACAAACATAAACTCCTATTCTCAATTCTTCCATCAGTTATCCCTCCAGCCTTTCGGCGAGAAATTCCGCAAGATCATAAACCTTTATACGGGCCCGGATACTGCGCGTGCCTTTCTGAAGAGAGCGTTTACATTGCTGACATGTCGTCACAATAGCCGAAGCACCCGTAGCAACTGCCTCAGACGCGCGTCCGGCAGAAATATTTTCGGCAAGCGAAGCATTCTGCATTTCTATATTTCCCCCACCGCCACAGCATTTACTCTCATTTTTATTAAATCGCATTTCCTTTATGCGCGCACCGGTAAGAGAAATCAGCTGACGAGGTTCATCAAAAATTTTCTCCCCTTTACGTCCGAGATCGCAGGGATCATGGTATGTAACCGTTTCATCTCCGTGTTTGAATTTCAAACGCCCTTCCTGAGCAAGCCGTAACAAATATTGGGAATAGTGAAGAATTTCGATATAATTGAATCCGGGAACATATTTCGTGTATACTTCCCTGAAAACATACAAGCATGTCGGACATGACATAACCACGGTTTCCGCACCTTTTTTTACAAGTTCCGCATACGTATGTTCAGCATATTCCCTTAACGAATCCTCTCCCGCGCCGGAGCCGAGAAGAGGATAACCGCAACACCATTCTCCCTCACCTAAAAAACCCAGATCAATCCCGGCTTTTATAAGCATAAAAGAAAGCGACTGCGGTATTTTGTATGCCTGAGGAAACAACGCTGAAACACAGCCCGTATAGTAAATCACTTTTGCTTTATCTTTTTTTAAGGCAGCTTCAACTTCCGACTTTCCTTCTCCCATATTGGAAAACCAAAGAGATCTGTTTTTCTGATCATCTCCGTTGATATTGCGTTTTTCCATGGCAGAAGCGATATTCGACTGATTTTCGGGAACACCGTTTTTACAGGTATACGCCTCGCGAAGCCTGAGAATTATCCTTGTAAGGGGGATCCCTCTCGGACACCGTGATTCGCAAAGTCCGCATGTTGTACAGTTCCATTCATTTTCCGAACCAAAGATCTCATCAGATCTGCCCATTTGCAGTAAACGCCAAAACTGACGGTGTGAATACCTGTTGCTCTCATTTCCGGGACACGTTGCAGAACAACTTCCGCATTGTATACAGGTATATATTTTCTCTCCGCCTTCTACATCTCGTATTATCCGGTCAAGATTTCTCTGTTCTTCTGTAATTTCGCTTATCCTGTAATGCAAAAATATCACCCCGTCACTTTATATTGTTTTTTATCTCTTCTTCTTCGACAAATTTCGCGATTTCCTCCGCGTTATCAGTCGTCATGAATCCGTCTATATCCGACATATTGTCCGGCTTTATCTTTATAACCCATCCGTCATCATACGGGTTTTCATTGAGCAAATACGGAAAATCTCCTAACTCTGCATTAGCCTCAATTATTTCACCGTTGACCGGAGCTTTGAGACGCCCTACCCATTTCCCGCTCTCAATAGAAGCAAAAGGTTGACCCTCTTCTATTCTTCTGCCGGCGGCCGGGACTTCAACAAAAATGATTTCGCCCGCCATTTGCTGAAACATGTCGGTAACGCCCATTATCAGAATATCTCCGTCTTTTTTCACCCATCCGTGATATTTATCGAACCGAAGTCCCTCGGGAAATTCATACTTACCTGATTTCATTTTTATATACCTCCAAAAATAATTTACTCCTCGCAAAGTTTGAACAATAACTCAGTTATATCAGCAACCTTTATACGTGTTCTTGTAGTTCTTGCCCCGGATTGCAAAGTCCTCCGACATTGTTGACAGCAGGAAACAATAGTTGTCGCACCGGTTTCAGCCGCTTGGGAAATTCTCAAAGCGGATACTTTACCCGAAAGAACAGGATCATTACTTTCCAGATTCCCGCCGCCGCCGCAGCAAACCGCGTCAACACGGTTTTTACGCATTTCCTTAAAAGTTATACCGGGAATCGACGTAAGAATTTTTCTCGGGGATTCAAATATTCCGCTTTTACGTCCCAAATCGCATGGGTCATGGTATGTAACAGTTTCGTTGAGCTCTCTGGGATGAAGTTTCCCGTTTTCACAAAGTTCAGCCAAAAGCTCAACACCATGGATAACCTTTAAACCAGTTTCTTCTCCTAAAAGCTCGGGGTAATGATGTTTCCACATATAATAACACGAAGGGCATGTAGTCACTATCTTGTCTATTCCCAACTCTTTCACACATTTAACATTTTCACGCGCGACACTTTTAGCTTCCGATTCCATCCCTCCTATAAAAAGAGGATATCCGCAGCATAGTTCATTTTCGCCCAAAACGGTAAAATCTGTGCCTGAAATACAAAGGAGCCCGACAAAACTCTGAACAACCGCATAGGAAGAGGGATAAAGAGATGAAACACAACCGGGAAGATAAAGATATTCGGCTTTCGCATTTATTTTAACATTGTATTTCTCCGAGAGATTCGCCAGCCATAACAGACGGTTTTTCTGCTCGTCACCGTTTACATTACCTGATTCAGTAATGTTTTTACGCATCCGTTCGCCTACGGCGGTCAGGCCGTACTTTTCATTGAGCGCGCAACGAAGTCTTTCTGCGATTTCAGGGATATGGACTCCGGGAGGACAATGTTCGCTGCAGGATCCGCATAATAAACATTGATTTATTCTCGTTCGGAAAAGATCGCTTATATCATCCCCGTTCATGACTGCTTTGGCAAGCTGCATCCTTCCGCGCGCATTATATCCCTCATGTCTCGTTGCCTGATATGTTGGACAATATGCCTGACAATAACCGCATCTGACACATGTTTCTATTTCCTTAAGGATTTTTTCATCGATTTTCATATCACGTCACCACCGTCAAAAGGAATAAGTTTGCCGGGATTCAATATATTATCCGGATCCAAGGCTTTTTTGATCTTACGCATAAGTCTTAACCCGCTGTCTCCGAATTCATCCTTCATATAATTTATTTTGGCGACGCCTATACCGTGTTCTCCGGATAAAGTCCCTCCGAGAGACAACGCCGCCGCAAAAATATCTTTTATCGCAGCCTCTACCTTCTCCGACTCACCGTCACGAGAAAAATCAGCAAGGATAGTCGGATGAAGATTCCCGTCTCCTGCATGCCCGAAAGTTCCTATCGGGATTCCGTATTTCTCCGAAATGGCACTTACGGCTCTGAGCATTTCGGAGACAGCGGAACGCGGAACAGTAGCATCCTCTAAAATGGTAGAAGAAGCACGTTTTATAAGCGACGGAAGAGCCGCGCGCCGGGCAGCCCACAAACTATCACGCTCCGTATCTGTATCCGCTCTCTCCGTCCTTTCCGCACCGAACTCTTTGCATATATCGACAATCCTTTCCGCATCCCTTACGACTTCACCTTCAAATCCGTCTACTTCAATCAATAAAACAGCCTCTGCATCAACCGGAAGTCCTGCCCCTGTCGTCTCCTCAACACAACGGATCGTAGCGTTATCCATTATCTCAAGAGTCGCAGGAATAATATGACTGCGTATGATTGCGCTTATAGCTTTCCCGGCAGATTCAAGGTCCATAAATACCGCCATCATGCTCCTGCGTGATTCGGGCAAAGGAATAAGACGAACCGTAGCCTCGGTTATTATACCAAGAGTTCCCTCAGAAGCCACAAAAAGCTGTGTCATTGAATATCCGGTAACATTTTTTACGGTTTTCCCTCCGAATCTTGAAACGTCGCCATCAGCCGAAACAACCTCGACGCCCATTACATAGTCTCTTGTAACGCCATATTTTACACCGCGAAGCCCTCCCGCACACTCAGCAATCGAGCCTCCCATGGTCGCACAATGAACCGTCCCGGGGTCAGGCGCATATAAAAGACCGTGTTTTTTTGCTTCATTTATAAGGTCCTCAATAACTACTCCCGCTTGTACGGTAGCAGTAAGATTATCCTCATCTATCTCAATTATCTTGTTCATCCGGCACATCGAAATAACGATTCCACCGCCTACGGGGACCGTCCCTCCGCTTAAATTAGTCCCCGCCCCTCTGGGAAATAACGGAATCTTCTCTTCCGCCGCAATTTTTACGATTTCAGCAATCTGCTCCGTGGTCTCAGGCAGAACAACAGCAAGCGGAATATACGCATCCACATTCATTGTCGCATCAAAAGAATAGCAAACAAGATCTTCATATTCCGTAAGTACGTTCTCCGCGCCCAATATCGCTTCAAGACGTTCTTTAAGCAGTTCAACAGTCATAAATCCCCCGCCTTTCATTTAATAAATCAGTATAAATTTATCGAAATATTCCATATTTGATATATTGATATATATTTTACAACATATTTCATCCTGTGTCAACACTTACCGAAAACATTTTATGTTTTTCGCGTACAAAAACGTGATCGCTTTTTTATAGAAAATATATAAAACCTCTGGAATATATTTATGCAGCATCGGTTCAAAAAAACCCCTGTCTAAGCAAATATAATCATCTTCTGAAGAAAGGATTTTCAAATAAAAAGAAATTCTGTTTTTTGATTTTTTGATATAATCAAAATTCAAACAAATAATTTCCGAATAAAAATGCCCTGATTCAGGAATTTATCATAAATCAGGACATTTTTCTCAATATTCGATTTTTATCTTTCCGTATCTGTATCTCCAATCAAAATCAAGATTTATTTTTTTTATAATCGGTTTCAGGTCCGTCTTCGGTACGCGGAAGCGCAATTACAAAAACTGCCCCGGTTTTCCCCATATCTTCCCCGTCTATCCCGAACGGTTTATTATATGCGTATATTTTACCTTTATGCCCCTCGATGACCGCTTTCGCTATTGCAAGACCAAGACCGTGTTTTCCTTTTTTCCCTTTATAAAAACGTTCAAAAACATGCGGCAGTTCTTCAGGATCAATTCCCGGCCCGTCATCAGAAACTACAATGAAAATATTTTGAGAAGAAACACCAAGCCTAACGACGACCTCACTTCGCGCAAAACGCAGACAATTTGAAAGTATATTCGTGATAGCTACTGTAAGATTCTCTCCGTCAGCAAAAATAGTTTCATTATGGAAATTAACTTTCCTAAGTTTTATATTCCCAGCAACCGCGATTCCCATAACACGATCAAACGCCTCATCCGTAATTTCCTGAATATTAACTTTACCGAACCTGAGCATCCCGTAGGCAGTTTCGATCTTTGAAAGATACATAACGTCATTTATAAGCTTTTCAAGTCTGGAAACCTGAGCGAGTATAACATCGAGATTTTCATTTGTGTCCTCAAAAACCCCATCTTTTATACCTTCTACATAACCTCGCACGGACATCAACGGCGTACGAAGCTCATGAGAGGCGTTTTGCAAAAATACTTTTTGATTCATGTCATATTCCTGTATGCTTTTTGCCATTTCGTCAATAGAGCAAGCAAGCTCACCGATTTCGTCTGTGGCATTTATAGGCACATCGACGTCAAAACGTCTGTTGGCAAGGAGATTTGCCCGTACTTTGAGCTTTTTGATATTCGCAGTTATGGTTTTCGCCATAAGCGTAGCTATCAATATCCCGAGAACGGACGCAACAAGAATAGCAAAGAAATAAAGCCCTAAAGGCGTAGAAGCAAAGGAATAATTTGAAAGAGGCGCGAGAAGGACAAGATAGCCCACCGCATATCCGTTAACACTCATACATTGCGTACACATAATCATCGTGCGGTTTTCTATCTTGATAAGCTTGGTACCGTCTTCCGAAACAAACGGAGCGAGCGCGTCAGGAGCCTGATCCTTGATGTTTGAAAATACACGTTTGAGCGCTCCTGCGTCACGGCTGTCAACATATTCTCCGTTTTCATCCAGAACAACTATGGAATAATTACTGTCCGCTACCATTTCAAACATCGCGTCCATTGTATAATCATATCCGACAAAGTTGAGATAATACCCTGCAAGCTTTTCCGTTTTGCTCAAAAGGTCCCGCTGCACGGCCTGTACCACATAGTCTTCCAGAAAAAAAGAAACGAAACCGAGCGAAAGACCTCCTATAGTTACGATAAGAAACATAAAAATAAGTGTCAATTTCGCCTGAATCCCAAAATGAGGAATATGTTTTTTTACCCGCGCTTTTATTTTTGACAAAACACCGTTTTTACTCAACTTTATCAGTCACCTTATATCCATAACCCCAGACAGTTTCTATCCCAAAATCCATATTCGCCGCATCAAGTTTTTTTCTTATCCTTTTGACAAGGTCATCTACCGCTCTCGTATCACCTACATACTGGTAATCCCAAATGTTTTTCAAAAGCTGATCTCTTGTAAAAACCCTGTTTTTATTTGTCACCATAAAATACAAAAAATCATATTCCATTGCAGTAAAATGTATCTCCGTTTCTCCGGAAGATTCTACTTTTACCACTTTTCTCTCAACCGGATATATCTTTATATCACGGCAGTTAGGTAAAGCGCCGGATTCCTTTTCCTTCATCATTCCGTCAACACGACGGAAAACAGCTTTCACTCTGGCAACCAGTTCTCTGGGAGAAAAGGGTTTCATCATATAATCATCAGCACCCATTTCTATGCCGAGTATCCTGTCTAATTCCTCATCTCTCGCAGAAACGATTATAATCGGTGTATTTGCTTTTTTACGTATCTCGTTACAAAGTTCAAACCCGGACATACCGGGCATCATAATATCTATAACAAGCATGTCCGGCATCTCAGGAGAAAAAGCTTTAAGCGCATCTTCTCCGTTTTCGAACTCTTTAACGACATATCCCTCTTTTTCCATATAAGAGCGGACTATCTGACGTATGTTTGTTTCATCATCCACAACAAATATTTTTTTAGGCATATAGATCCTCCTAAATTTTATAGTAGTATTATAACATATATTTTTGGAAAAAAAAAGGGTTAATAAGAAAATTATTTAGGTCCTATCATAAAAAAGAAAAAAAGCGGCCGCTTCATGCAACCGCTGATCAATAATGATTTAAGTTTATTTTCCGGTCGAAAAAACGTGATTTCCGATTACTGCAGTCCTTGGCAAAGAATGCATCCATGCGTTAGAAGTCTTTGCCGGGTTAAAAAAGTAAATACTGCCGCCTGTAGGATCCCATCCGTTCATGGCAGCCTCAGCGGCTTTATAACAACTGCTTGAGACCGGCTGATACCAGTTGGAACTGTTTACGCTTGAAAAAGCACCTGACTGATATATGACCCCCGACATAGTATTCGGGAACGAAGGGTGCTTTACACGATTTAATACGACCGCTCCAACGGCAACCTGCCCAACATAAGGCTCCCCTCGCGCCTCAGCCGAAATAAGTCTTGCAAGAAGATTTATTTCATTTTGTCTGTTTGATGAAGAAGAAGTCATATATATACCCATTGCCGCAAGAGTTTTCGGTCCGGCGATCCCATCGGCGGTAAGCCCGTTCTTCTTCTGGAATTTTATTACCGCATTTTTGGTAAGCGTACCATAAATACCATCTATGTTTCCATCATAGTACCCCCACCGTTTCAGTCGTGTCTGAATCTCAGTAACCTCAGCTCCGCGCGAACCGTATTTTGACAAAACACTTATAGACTCTTCGTCATAAAACATAATGGAAATAACAGAAAAAACCGCTGCCAATATAACCAACACCGAAATAAATTTCCTGACTTTTTTTCTCATACGCATTCTCCGTATAATTTTATATTTAGCCTGTCCTTTACATACATTTTTCCTCATAAACCCCTGTTTATACCGACAATATGCAAAAAAATACCACGACATACTTGTATTCGATGTAAATATAAATGACAAAATACATTGCGTTTTGACGAAATATTATTTTTACCCTCTTGCAATTTTTGTAAAAATAGTGTAATATATATACATTACATAAAAAGGTGTGTATTTGGATGGAGGAAGCTTCAGCAATACGAAAAAAAATACTTGAAGATGAATACTCGCTTCTTAACCCGGAACAAAAAAAAGCAGTTTTTGCAACAGGTTCACCGCTTTTGATCCTTGCCGGAGCGGGAAGCGGAAAAACAACTGTAATAATAAATAAAATAAGTTATCTTCTTAAATACGGGCATGCGTATGAACTCAGCGAAAAAAACACAGAGCTTTCACAAAATGATATTTTATTTCTAAAAAAATGCCTTGAAAATAAAGAACTCCGAACAGGAGAAAAATATTTTTCTTTGATGAACTCAAAACCGTACCGTCCGGAAAATATTTTAGCTATCACTTTTACGAATAAAGCAGCAGAAGAAATGCGCGAACGTGCTGAAAGGCTTTCAGGTATCTCTGTTTCGGGCCTTTGGGCGCTGACATTTCATTCAACATGTGTCAGACTTCTGCGTTCGTATATAAATCTTCTCGGAAAGTCTAATTCATTCACTATATATGATGAACAAGACAGTATCCGTCTTCTTGAAAAAATAATCAAAGATAACGGGCTTTCGGAAAAATACGCAGCAAAAACGGTAAAAAAAATAATATCTAAAGCCAAAACATCCTATTGCCCGCCCGATAAATTTGACGATAGATTCCGAGAGCCTCTGATGCCCAAACTATCGTTTATATACGAAAAATACCAGCAAGAACTTGACGAATCCGACGCTCTTGATTTTGATGACCTTATATTTTTCACGGTAAAACTGCTTGAAGACTTCAATGATGTGCGTGAAAGAATCCATAAAAGATTCCGATATGTCCTCGTCGATGAATACCAGGACACAAATCCTCTTCAATACAGGCTTATATCCCTGCTTTGTCATGACGGAAACATCTGCGTCGTAGGTGACGATGACCAAAGTATATACAGATTCATGGGTGCGTCGATCGAGAATATTTTAAGCTTTGAGCATCAGTTTGAAAATGCCGTAATAATAAGGCTTGAACAGAATTACCGTTCAACCCAAACTATTCTCGACGCCGCAAATGAAGTTATATCCCATAATACCGAAAGAAAAGGCAAGAATCTCTGGACAGCTAACGGAGAAGGGGCGAAGATCAAATATTATAATCTTTCATCTCAATATGAGGAAGCGGATTGTATCGCGGGGCAGATACTGAAAGGAATATCAAACAGAGGACTAAAATACAATGATTTCTGCGTGCTGTACCGCACTCACTCTCAATCTAACGCCATTGAGCTTGCATTAAAAGGTAACGGTATCCCGTATCGGATTTTCGGGGGGCTCGCATTCTTAAAACGCAAAGAAATCCAAGATGTCTTAGCATATATGAACGTTATCAGAAACCCAAACGATAAAACACGTCTGATACGTATCATAAACGAACCCAAGCGCGGTATAGGCGAAGCCACACTTGCAAAAATCGACGAACTTGCATCGCTGAACAGTATGAGGTTCTTTGATATAATAAAAAAAGCTTCGGAATTTCCGGAGCTTCAGAAAGTACGTGACAGGTTGCTGCGTTTTGCGCGGATAATAGAAGATCTACGCATAAAAAGCGAATACATGAAAGTTTCTGAACTTTATGAATACATGCTTGAAGCTGTCGGGTACAATCATATGCTCAGCGAATATGATTTGCGCGAACGCACTCAAAGGATGGAAAACCTCGGTGAGCTTATGAACACTATCGTCACTTTTGAGAAAAACTCGGACGAACCTACCCTTCAGCATTATCTTGAAGAAACCGCCCTCACCAGTGACATTGACAATTTGGATGACAATGACGACGCCGTTGTACTCATGACAATGCACTGTTCAAAAGGTCTTGAATATAACACAGTATTCATTACCGGCTTTGAGGAAGGGCTGTTCCCGGCGGCAAATTCGATAAACGAACCGCACGGGATTGAGGAAGAGCGCAGACTATGTTATGTCGCTATAACACGGGCAAAAAACAACTTATATATCCTTTCCGCCCGCTCACGCATGATATACGGAACGATAAGACCCTCATTTCCCTCGCGGTTTTTGAAAGAAATACCGCAGGATATTCTTGAGGTAATAAAAAAACAACCTCACGGAAAACCTTTACCGGAGCGCCCTGTAAGCAAGAAAAAACATATTTCAGTCCTTTCAGGAGCCGGACCGGCGGCAGAGAAAGAAGAAAAAGAAAAAGTACAATATCTATCCGGTATGAGAGTGCGCCATCAGGTTTTCGGAGAAGGGACCGTCACATCCGTTACCGAGATGTCTTCGGACACACTTCTCACAGTAGATTTTGAAAAAGTAGGCGTCAAAAAACTCATGGCCAACTTTGCAAAAATGGAAATAATTTAAAAGAGTTAAAGGAGCCGTTATGGAACTTTTCCTTATATCTGCGGCAATATGTCTTCTTTTAGTCATATGTGCGCTCTGTATCGCGCTTTTCATCAAAACAGGCAGACAAAACAGCCGTGAAGATCTTGACAGAATGTCTCGGAACATTTCAGCAAGTATAAACGACAATATGAGAACACTGGA
>CALWNV010000004.1 GCA_944382895.1 uncultured Clostridia bacterium
GATGATTTCCGGCAGGGATTGGACGGAGGTGGATTCTGGTGCGAACGGTTGAAAAAGCGGTTTCGGTTGTACTTTGTGTTATTCTGTTTTTTGCGACTTTATATACCGGGATTTCCGTATCTCTCAAAATGACGGTTTTTGATAAGAATTTTTATGTGAAAAACGTTATTACGGATGAGTATATTAAAAGTCTTAGACTTTATATCTCGGATATTATTTATAAGCAGCTTTTACTATATGAAACTGATCCTCAGAAAGTCTCGGAAAAAATTACGGAAGATGAACTTAGGCAACTTAGTGAGGAAAATATTTTTTCTGCAGTCAATTCTGTTTTGAAAGGGGTCGATTATGAGATTGCTCGTTATGAAAATCCTGATATCCGCGCGGGGATTGAACAAGAACTTCAGTCTTTTGCTGAGGAAAACGATTTGAAGGTCGCTGACGGGGTGGTTGATGAGATATATCTTTCCGTTTGTAATACCGTTTCATTCAATACTGCGGTTTTTTCTAAGTCTATGGTTGAGAAAGTTCCGGATATAAGCGGGTATGTTAAGATTTTTGACTATTGGTATCTTGGATTTGTAGTCTTCGTTTTATGTATATCGGGAATAATTTTTTTGAATCGTAAAAGGCTTTTTTCCGGATTATACTCATTGTTTACTTCTATATGGCTCGGTAGTGCGGTTTGTTTTATTCCTATGGCTATGTTGTCGCTATACGATCTTCCGTCCAGGCTTTCGTTGTCGGATGGGCCGATGCGCCTTTTTATGGAAGCTACAGTTTATGGGACACAAAATATTTTTTTGTGGGTTTTCGGGTCGGTTTTTGTCTTTGCTTGTATAGGTTTAGGGCTGTCGATTTTTGTATTTGTAAGAAGGCATAATAAAGAAAAAAAAGCTTCTGACAGATATTTTGCGGAAGTTGATGAACAAGCTTAAAAATATTTGTTTTTTATTTTTTGAGAATATTTTTTTTGATGTAAATTTTTTATCCGTGTCAAAACTTCTTAAGAAGTTTTGACACGGATCTTTGATTTGTGAAAGTATTTGTAAAGCCTGATTTAACTTTATAATAGAATATTTTCAATAGAGAAAAACCCATGAACATCAGGGGGGAGACGTTCATGGGTTTTGAAAATGTTCAGATAATCGGGAATGATTATCTAACAAATATATAAAGGAGGGAAGTTAAAAGCAAATTTATTTTAAAGGCTGGAGCGCAGATCCAGTGTAAAGGAAAGCATTTCGCCGTCGCGTATAACACTCAGGTTTATCTGGTCTCCTATTTTCATTTTTCTGATCTCTGATGTAAGTTCTTCTATTGACCTGATTCGGGTATCGTTAAACTTTGTTATAACATCGTTTACTTGGATTCCGGCATCTTTTGCGGCCCCGCCTTCGGTTAATTCAACTACAAGAACTCCTCTGATCCCGGATTCTGTACGCCCGGTAATGCCTATTACAGGTTTTTCTACCGCACCTTTGGAAATCAAGTCTGACGCAACGGATAAAACGTTATTTATTTGAAGAGCAAAACTCAGATTTTCATATAAACCGGATATCTTTACTGAATTTATACCGATTACCTGTCCGTACATATTCACAAGCGGTCCGCCTGAATTACCTGAGTTTATCGCCGCATCGTGCTGAATCACGTTTATTGTAAGCCCGAGTGAGGAAAATGTCAGACTGTCTCTTTTTGCGCTTACTACACCTTTTGTGACTGTTTGAAAAAGATCGGAACTGTATGGGGTACCTATAGCTAAAACTTCTTCGCCCGGAACTACTTTTGAACTGTCCCCGAATGTTGCGGGAGTAAAAGTTCCTTCTATTTTTATGATCCCGACATCGCTTTCGCTGTCGTAGGCTATAAGCTCTGCTTGATGTTCGTTTTTATCGTTTGTTGTTACTGTTATAGAACGTGCATCTTCGACAACATGAGCGTTTGTAATGATATATCCGTCTTCGGACATTATTACTCCGCTTCCTCCGCTTATACCGGCCTGATTAGTCGCTTCTATTTGTACGACGCTCGGTAAAACCTTTTGTACAACTTGTTCGGATGAGAGCTTTCCGGTCTCGTCTGTGGTAAGAGTTTCGGAATTATCAGAGGAAGGAGTTTGCTGTTGGTTTATAACTACGTTCCCGCTTGGCCCAAATGTTTTTTCAATTGGGTTTACGAACACAGAAAATATAAACATTCCCGCACATGCTACCGCACAGACCATTGAAATAATGGCAACGGGGATCCAGCCGTTTCTTTTCTTTTTGTCCTTTTTCGTATGTTTCTTTACAGGCTGCTCAGGAACCACTTGTGTTGTCGGTTGTGTATAAACAGTATTTGTCTGTATTGTTTCTGATGGGTAGGGGGAAACATATGGCTGTTCACGGAGGTCAGACGGATATGATGTGTAGCCGTCGGAGACCGTCTCATTGCTCATCTCTGTAAATACCCGGTTGTTTTCTTCTTGATTAAAAGGTTCTTTTGTTGAAGGGTCTTTGTCGTGCGTGTTTGTATTATCCGGGTTGACGTTGTTAGGATTGATTTGATCCGGCATATTTTTTCCTCCTGTCTGTTTTCTGATAATATTATATCATTAGTTTTCGTTTGTCAAATGAAGAAAATTCAAACAAATTGGTGTCAATTTGTATCATAAATGTTGAAATTCGTGTCTTAAAATTGAGAAAACCTTTATATCACGGAATTCATTACCTATTTTAATATGTTGTCTAAGTGTCCCTTCATATGTCATGTTCAATTTACGTAAAAGTTTTTCTGAGCGTATGTTTTCGATATCGCACATTCCGCAAACACGATTGAGTTTCATTACATTAAACGCAAAATTCAGTACGGCTATTGCACTTTCTTCGGCATATCCGTTATTCCAGTATTCTTCTCCCAGCCAAAAGCCTGTTTCCGCATAGAGATTCGGTTCCGCAATGTCGTGCAGATTTATCACGCCGATCGCGCGGTGATCAGATTTTCTTTCTATAATCCAATCGGTACAGGAATTGTCATCGTATTTTGTTATCAGCGTGTTTATGAACCCGAGTGTTTCCAGCGCGGTTCGGTGAGCGTTCCAGACTTCATATTTGCAGACATTTTCGTTTTTCATACATATAAATAAGTCATCTGTATCCGTAAGATATGCTCGGCGCAGAAGAAGCCTTGTTGTTTCTATTACGGGAAGGGGTTTGAAATATTTTAATAATCTGTTCATTTTGTGTTTTCCTTCCTTTTCGGGCTGTTTCCCAGAAATCTGTAATATTGACATTCGATCCGTCCATTAAAAAGTTTTCTTCTCTTGTCGGCTTTTCTTCCGAATATTTTTTCAAAACCTGTATATGCCGTCAGTATGTAATATGACCAGTTGTCAAGTTTCGAAAAAACTTCTGACATAGTCTTATACAGTTTTTCAGCCTGTTTTTCTGTTCCGAGTCGTTCTCCGTAGGGAGGATTTGTAATTATAAATCCGTAACTTTCTTCAGAATACAGGTTTTTTACGTCTTTTACTTTAAAATCAATATATTTGTCAAGCCCGGATTGTTTAGCATGTATAACGGACAGCTCAATGGCTTTTGGGTCCATGTCACTGCCGTAAATACTGAGCTTTTTATCTGGAGTATATAGCGATACCGCCTCGTCTCTTATTTCCTTCCATATTTTATCGGAGAAAAACGGCCATTGCTCACATACAAACGATCTTTTTAATCCCGGAGCCCTATTAAGCGCGATCATCACGGCTTCAATGGGGATTGTTCCTGTTCCGCACAGTGGATCACAAAGTGTACGTTCTGCTTTCCAGTAGCTGAGCTGGATCAGTGCCGCCGCAAGAGTTTCTTTCAGAGGCGCCTCTCCCGCAAGCGCACGGTATCCTCTTTTATGCAGACCTTCTCCGGAAGTATCGATTGTAAGAGATACGGTATTTTTAACAATTGATACGGATATTTTGTATACAGGTCCGGTTTCTTCAAAATAATCCGTCCCGTATTTTTGCTTCATTTTTTCAACAATTGCCTTTTTTGTGACCGACTGGCACGCCGGAACACTGGAAAGTGTGCTTTGTATAGATTTTCCGATTACATGCATTTTCGCATCTATCGGCATGAACTCCCCCCACGCAACGGCTTTTACTCCTTGGAAAAGTTCTTCAAACGTCTCCGCATTAAATGATGCGACTTCCCATAATACCCTGTCTGCCGTACGTAGCCACATGTTTAATCTCGCGATATCTGTTTCCGTTCCATCTAAAACAACTTTCCCGTTTTCCGTGACGGCATTTTCATATCCTAAATTTTTTATTTCTCTTGCTGTTATGCTTTCCAGCCCGAAAGCCGCGGTTGCAATTATTTTCAAGAAAATATCCCTTCTTCCAAAAATAGCATAAGTAGTTTGAGTTTAGACATCTGTTTTTATCTGACCTGATATCCGTGTGTTTTTTTTGATTTTTTTAAGTGTATGGCTTATTTATTATACAATATATTTTTTCGTAAATCAAGAATATTTGGCTATTGACTTGACAATTTTTTAATAATCATATATAATATTATGGGTTTATATAAAGCGAGGCGAAAAAAATGTTGAAAAAAAACGAAATAGTAAAACTCACCATTGATAAAATGACTTTTGAAGGCCTTGGTGTTGCGCGCTATAATGATGAAGACTGCAATAATTTTGCAGTTTTTGTTCATGCGGCAGCTGTGGGAGAAATACTGGATTGCCGGATAGTAAAGGTCTTGCCTAAATACGCTTTTGCTATTCCTGAAAGTTTCGATTTGCTTTCTGATATCCGCGTCGAGCCTGAATGTAAAACTTATCGCCGTTGTGGCGGGTGTAGTTTTTCAAATATTTCATATCCTGCCGAAGTTGAATTCAAAAAAGGCTTTGTCGAAGATGCTTTTCATAAAAATTTTCCTTCGAACGTTTGTAAAATAGAAGATGTGATAGCTTCTCCTCAGGATGAATTTTATCGTAATAAAGCGCAGTTCCCTGTTTCATTGAACGGTAAATGCGGATTTTTCGCAAAGAATACGCATCGTATAGTGGAAATTGAGAAATGTTTTCTTAACGATGAGGCGTTTTTGCCTTTGGTGGAAACATTTGAAAGCTATATTTCCAGATATATGGTTTCGTGTTACAATGAGGAAACGGGGAAAGGTCTGCTTAGACATTTTTGCCTCAGAAAAGCTCCGGGAACCGGAGAAATAATGATAATAATTGTTGTAAACGGAAGAGATATTCCTCATAAAGAGCAGCTTACTTCCGCGCTTTCCGCTCATGACGGAGTTAAAAGCATTTATATGAACATAAACACAGCCAATACAAATGTTATTTTAAGCCGCGAATGTCGTCTTTTATGGGGGAAGGAGACGATCCGGGACAGGCTGTGCAGTATGTTCTTCGATATATCTCCTCTGTCTTTTTATCAGATAAATTCGCCTCAGGCCGAGAATATATATAACTATATAAAAGAAAACGCCGGTCTTACACAGGATGATATTGTTTTGGATTTGTATTCCGGTATAGGAACGATAGGCCTTATATTGTCACGGCAGGTAAAAAAAGTGATTGCGATTGAGGTCGTGGAGCAAGCTGTTTCAAACGCTGCGCAAAATATGCTGCAGAACGATATTAGGAATTATCTTTTATATCTTGCGTCCGCGGCTGAAACAACGGACATACTGTCAGGACTGCCTTCCGCGGATATCCCCAATGTTGTGATTGTCGATCCCCCGAGAAAAGGTCTTGACGAAGAGACAATAAAAGCTATGTTGAAAATAAACCCGCGGAAAATCATCTACGTCAGTTGCAATCCGGCAACTCTTGCGCGTGATCTTGAAATAATTACGCGTACGGAACCTTCATATAAACTGGATAAAATCCAGCCTTTTGACATGTTCCCAAGGACATCTCACGTCGAGACGGTAGTATTGATATCAAAAACAGAGATATAAAGATATGAAAAACTGCTTTTTGATATTTTGCGCATATTTTTAATCCTGACTGCAATACTCTTACAAGCAGAAAAAAGCCCTCTATGCGTTTATAAAACATTAAAATAATTTTGTACATGTTATATGTTGACTTTAATGAACACATATTAATGTGAACACGGTTGCATGGACAACAAACTTACTGATATGCGAGAGGATCGAATAACAAGTAATTTTCATGATTGGAAAAAATAGGTTTTTATTATATTGGATTGTTGTTGAGCGAAGATTAAAATTACAGTAAAGTCGCCCGGTCATATTATATAATGCAGGCGGCTTTGTTATTTTGATTAATAAAGTATCGATATATGAGGTGTTTACTGTAAATGATACTAAGTTGTTTTTGCTTTGATTTTGTTATTTAATGAATGGTGTCTTTATATTACAACAAATAAACGATAAAATATTGACAAATCCAGAGATTGTATGATATAATATTTAATTATAAGATATGTCGGCAGAGAAGTCTATTTCCGAAATAAAATATAGTTTTTGAGGATAAAACGCTATGAGAAAGTTGTTCCTGAAAAATTTATATATTGGTCTTTTTGTCGGCATGAAAAAAATTGTATGAAAGCGAAATTATATGAATATTTCAGATAAGTTCAAACAGAAAAACGTTATTTTCTCAATGGAGGTCTTCCCTCCCAAAAAAACAAGCCCGATCGAAACCATATATTCTACTTTCTCGGATATATGGCAGGTTCCTGCTGATTTTATAAGTGTTACATACGGAGCCGGAGGGACTGAGGCTCAGAAAAACAAGACCTGTGCGATATCTTCATTGCTGAAGTCGGAGTATTCCGTTGAGCCGCTGGCTCATCTTACCTGTCTTACTTCAGATAAAGAGGAGATATGCTCTGCGCTCGAGCTCCTTAAACAAAACGGGATCACTAATGTTCTCGCTTTACGCGGAGACAGGAATCCGGAGATCTCTCCTAAAAATGTTTTTGAGCATGCGAGTGATCTGGTTTCATTTATAAAAAAATACGATCCCTCTTTTAATATTGTAGGCGCTTGTTATCCTGAGGGACACGGTGAATGTGAGAGTCTGCAAAAGGATATTGAACATCTTAAGATCAAAGTGGAGGCGGGTGTTTCCCATCTTATAACACAGTTGTTTTTTGATAATGATCAGTTTTTTTCATTTATGGATATGCTTGAAAAAAACGGAATAGATGTACCTGTGGAAGCGGGGATAATGCCTGTAATAAACAAATCTCAGATTGAGAGAATCGTCACCATGTGCGGGTCATCGTTACCGCGAAGATTTTCACATATGATAAGCAGATATGCAGCTGATCCTCTTGCGCTGAGGGATGCAGGTATATCATATGCTACACAGCAGATAATTGAACTTGTGTCAAGCGGTGTTCGAGGGATACATCTTTATACCATGAATAATATAGAGCTAGCTAAAAAAATAAATGAAAACATACGCAGCGTTATACGCTCCGCCAATAAAGAAAATGACTGACGAAAACAAAGCTTTGATTTATCTTGGATACAGAGGCTCCGACATTCCGGAGGATGTCCGGGGTCTTATTGATTTTTGTAAAAAGAAAGTCGATGAAACGGCAGAAGAAAAATATGTGTATAAAAAATTCCGTTTGGCCAGAGACGATGATGGGATTTTATTTGCCGGGACAGGTCTTTATGTTGTCAGCAGAAATCTTTCCGATGTTCTTAAGGACTGTGAGGAAGCTTACCTGCTGGCCGTGACTCTTGGCATAGGCGCAGATACGTTGATAAGAAAATATATGGTTTCAGAACCAGAAAAAGGTGTTTTGCTTGACAGCTTGTTTTCTGTTAAAGCAGACAAGCTTGCTGATAAAGCACAGCAAGAGATTGAAGGTTTATGTAAGAGATCTCTTTCGTTCAGATTTAGTCCGGGATATGGGGATCTTCCTCTCGAGTGTCAGAATGATATAATAGATATTTTGGACACGAGGAAAAGGATAGGTCTTTTTGTGACATCTTCTCAGATGATGACACCGACAAAGTCAGTGACGGCTATTCTGGGAGTAAAAAATATATAAGGAAATGTTTTCCTTAATTTGTTTACTATTGCAAAAAAAAGAAAAGTATGTTATACTAAAACGTAACATATATTAAGGTTATATGTGGAGTAGAATTATGGAAGAAATATTGAATGACAGAAATTTTGATATTATGCCGGTGCTTTGTCTTCGGAATCTTGTTGCTCTTCCGGGAATGGCGCTTACGATAGATGTCGGTCGGGAAAAATCAATGGCAGCTGTGGATAACGCTTTGAAAGGCAGTCGTAATGTTTTCCTTGTTACACAAAGATTTGTGGAAACTGATGATCCGACACCGCGAGAGCTTTTTGACGTTGGATGTATTGCTTATGTCAGGCAGGTGCTGAAAACGCCTGCAAAAGAACTTCGTGTTACGCTGGATTGTCTTACCAGGGGTGTTTTTACCAGCGAACCTTTTGTTAAAGACGGTTCGTATTATGCCGCTGCGCAACGTATAGAAGAGACAGTTTGTCTTGAAAATGCAGATGTGAAGACCGCCGCGCTGATGCGTAAA
The DNA here is from genome assembly GCA_944382895.1 of uncultured Clostridia bacterium. GTDB lineage: Bacteria > Bacillota > Clostridia > Oscillospirales > UBA644 > QAKR01. Next base: position 8,547 of record CALWNV010000004.1, read on the forward strand.
GCGCGTGAAGCGTATGATACTCTTATGCAATATATGGAAAAATCGTCTCCGGAAGTTTTGCTGAGGATACAAAGTATTGATGATGCCGGTACGCTTGCGGATTATATAGCACAGAATGTTTTTTTGAAATATACGGACAGGCAGAAAATATTACAGACCGTAAGACCGCGGGACAGGCTGGAAGAACTTATAGTTTTGCTTGTAAGGGAAGCGGATATATGCGCTGTCGAGGAAAAACTTGCAGGAAAAGTTCGCAGTCGGATAACAAAGAATCAAAGAGATATATATCTTCGTGAACAGCTTCATGCTTTGCAGGAGGAACTCGGTGATCAACAGGAAGAGTTCTTTGACGATGAAGAAAATGAATACTATACTCGTATACGTAACGCTTCTATGCCGGAGGAGTGCCGTAAAAAGCTTTATAAAGAAGTTTCAAAACTTTCGAAAATGCCTTATTCGTCTCAGGAAGGCGCGCTTATACAGAATTATCTGGATGTATGCCTCGAATTGCCCTGGGGGGTCTATTCCAAGGAAACTATAGATATGGTACGGGCTGAAAAGATTCTTGAAAGAGATCATTACGGGCTTGAGAAAGTTAAAGAAAGAATCCTTGAAACTCTTGCCGTAAAAAAACTCAATCCTTCACATAAAGGTCAGATATTATGTCTTGTAGGTCCTCCGGGAACTGGAAAAACTTCTGTGGCGGTAAGTGTCGCTTCTGCAATGCGCCGTAAGTTTGTTCGTGTATCTCTTGGCGGAGTCCATGATGAGAGTGAAATCAGAGGTCACCGTCGTACATATCTGGGTTCAATGCCCGGCAAGATAATTGCGGCGATTACGGAGGCAAAAGTAAGTAATCCGGTTATTCTTCTTGATGAAATTGATAAACTGGGGGCTGATTATAAAGGAGATCCTGCCGCTGCACTGCTTGAAGTTCTGGATCCTGAACAGAATAATTCTTTCCGGGATCATTTTATTGATATGCCGTTTGATTTGTCCGGAGTGTTTTTTATTACGACTGCCAATACATCTCAGACGATTCCTGCACCTCTTTATGACAGAATGGATATTATTGAACTTTCAAGTTATACGCAGGAAGAAAAATTTCATATTGCCAAACGTCATCTTATTAAAAAACAACTTAAAAAACACGGTCTGACTTCCCGAAAGTTAAAAATCACGGATGATGCTGTAGAGAAAATAATCACGGCGTATACGAAAGAGGCTGGTGTTCGTCGTCTTGAAGGCTGTATCGCGAAGATTTGTCGTAAGGCAGCGCGGCAGTTTACAGCGGAAAATCCTCCATCTTCCGTTACCGTAACTTTGAAAAATCTTGCGGATTTTCTCGGTTCGGAAAAGTTCAAACCTGATCACATCCCCGAAAAAGACAGTATAGGAACTGTGACAGGGCTGGCCTATACCACAGCAGGAGGAGAAATTATGCCTCTTGAAGTTTCCGTGATGCCGGGAACCGGTAAAATAGAGCTTACGGGTTCATTAGGTGATGTAATGAAAGAAAGCGCGAAAGCCGCGATAAGTTATATACGGAAAAATTCTGAAAAATACGGGATAGATCCTAAATTTTACAAGGAAAAAGATATCCATGTCCACGCTCCTGAAGGCGCCGTTCCAAAAGACGGACCTTCAGCGGGATGTGCAATGGCCACCGCGTTGCTGAGTGAGCTGACAGGGATGAAAATACGCCGTGATGTCGCGATGACCGGAGAAATAACCATACGCGGCAATGTATTGCCTATAGGAGGACTTAAGGAAAAAACTATGGCCGCATATAAGGCGGGGGTAAAAACTGTTATCATTCCTGCAGACAATGAAGGCGATATAGACGAGCTTTCGCCTGTTGTGAAAGATAGTCTGGAATTTATAACGGTAAATAGTATTGAAAAGGTTTTTGATATTGCTTTTGTCGAAAAGCCGGTGATAAAAACAATTTATCAGACGGTGACCGTCCAATGATCATAAATTACAATAATGCTGAGTTTATACAAAGTTGTTTTGATGTAAAGTCAGCGAAAACGAAAAACCTTCCGGAGATAGTTTTCGTCGGGCGTTCCAATGTTGGTAAATCCTCAATGATAAATGCTCTGCTTTACCGTAAAAATTTTGCCCGTGTCAGTTCTGTTCCGGGGAAAACCGCTGCGATAAATTTTTACGAGATTGACAGAAAAGTTAATTTTGTGGATCTGCCCGGATATGGGTTCGCAAAAAGGTCTGCAGCCGAAAGACGTGTATGGGGAAGACTTATAGGAGATTATCTCTCATCCGGCAGAGATATAAGGATGGTAGTCTTTCTTGTAGACAGCCGACATGACCCTTCGGAAAACGATATGCTGATGTATCGGTATCTTATGAATACACAGTTTCTTTTTACAGTAGCCGCTACGAAAACAGATAAACTTTCCTCCGCGGTAGCTTCTGCAAGGATCAAAGAACTTTCGGGTATTTTCGGTATAGATGTCATAGGGTTCTCTTCGCAGACAAAAAACGGTATAAGCGAAATTAGAAATATAATAGAGGATGTTATCGGGGTAGAACACGATCCTGTCGAGATTAAAGCTGTTGATTACACTGTTTTGGAGGAGTTAGAATAAAAATGAAATTCAACAATTATATGGGGCGGTATTTCGAAGAAAAAAACAATATCCTTTATATAGACGGTGTTTCTGCGGCGGATCTGGTGAAAGAGTACGGAACCCCACTGTATGTTTTTTCGGAACGTGCGATCAGAGAGAACTGTCGTTCGTATAAATATTCTATAGAAAAAAATTATAACGGTAAAGGGCTCGCTCTGTATGCTTCAAAAGCGTTTTCATGTTTGGCCATTTACCATATAATTGCAGAAGAAGGTTTAGGCGCTGACGTTGTTTCGGGAGGAGAACTTTACACTGCTTTGAAGGCGGGAATGGATCCTTCTTTGATATATTTTCACGGCAATAATAAAACAGACGATGAACTTCGTATGGCCGCGGAAAGCGGGATAGGACATGTTGTTGTAGACAATCGTGAGGAACTTATTCGTTTGAACAGCATCGCGGCTGAGACCGGAAGGATAATTAATATTTCTTTCCGTATAAAACCCGGTATAGATGCGCATACACATGAAGCGGTCATGACAGGCCAGATAGACTCAAAATTCGGAGTCGCGCTTGAAAACGGAGAAGCTTTTGAGATATGTGATTTCGCGCGTACGCTCCCGAATGTTAATCTTGTAGGAGTTCATTGTCATATAGGTTCTCAGATATTTGATACGGAACCTTTTACAGCCGCGGCAGAGGTAATGATAAATTTTATGGCTGAACTTCGTGAAAAAACAGGTACAGAGCTTAAAGAGCTTAATCTCGGAGGAGGATTCGGTATACGCTATTTACCATCTGACAATCATAAAAGTTACGAGGAGTTTATGTCGAAAGTTTCGGCAAAAATTAAAGAGATTTGCAAAGAAAGAGATTTTCCTGTTCCTTTTGTTCTTGTGGAGCCGGGTAGAAGCATAGTGGGAACGGCGGGAATAACTCTTTATACGATTGGTTCAGTGAAAAATATAAAAAATGTGCGTACATATGTTTCTGTGGACGGCGGTATGACCGATAATCCGAGATTCGCTCTTTACGGATCTGCTTATAATATGGATATCGCCACTCGTCTTACAGATAAAAAAGATACTAAGGTTACTGTAGCCGGCAAATGTTGTGAGAGCGGTGACCTGCTCGCGAAAGATATCTATCTGCAGTATCCTGTAGGCGGTGATATTTTGGCGGTATATTGTACCGGAGCGTATAATTATTCCATGGCGTCAAATTATAACAGGATACCGCGTCCTGCGGTTGCGTTGATAAATGACGGGGAAAGCAGGATAATAGTAAAGAAGGAAAAATATTCCGATCTTATTATTAATGATGTGCCATGATGGGGAAAAAAAGTATATCCGATAAAAAGTTTTCTGAAAAAAACGAGAAAGAAAATATTGTATGCGGAAGAAATTCCGTTATTGAGCTTCTCGCTTCAGAGCGTACGGTCGATAAAATTTTTATTCGGAGAGGGCAGAGAGAAGGCTCTCTACTTAGAATTTTCGCGATGGCGAAAGAACGACATATACCTGTTGTTGAGGCTGACAAGTTAAAGCTTGATACAATGAGCGGAAACGCTAATCATCAGGGCGTGGTCGCGTTTGCGACTGATTTTATTTATTGTTCTCCGGATGATATAATAAGTTTCGCGGTGTCACGGGGTGAAGAGCCGTTTATACTTATGATTGACGGTATAAACGATCCTCATAATCTTGGGGCTCTTATCCGTACTGCGCACGCGGTCGGAGTGCACGGCATTATACTTCCGAAACGCAATGCTTGCGGACTTACTGCGGCGGTATATAAAGCTGCGGCGGGAAGTTGTGAACATGTAATGATATCTCGTGTTGCTAATATAGCGGAAACGATATCATATATAAAAGAGAAAAATATATGGGTTTACGGTGCTGACGGGAAAGCGGAATCCGATATATATAAAACTGATTTCAGTGGTGCGGTTGCACTTGTTTTGGGGGATGAAGGCCGGGGCATCTCGCGGCTTGTTCGTGACAGATGTGATATTCTCGTGAAAATTCCTATGAGGGAGAACGCGAATTCTCTAAACGTTTCCGTTGCGGGCGGCGTGCTGATGTATGAAATTTTTCGGCAAAGGGGGTAAAAACTTTGTCTGACAGCTATAGTCGCCAATATCGTCTGGCAATGGAAAGCAAGGATTTTCTTACGGTAAAAACCGCGGTTTCTTTTATTGCCGCAGTTGTTGCGTTTATCGTTTCACTCCTGCCTTTGCCGCAAATTGCGATATCAGTTATTTCAATCATTCTGATTGCAATTGTTTATGGTGTGTGTTTCCACGAACTTACGGATGGGATAGTTTCGTTGTTCGGTAAAATGCCCTCCAACGACAGCCTTTGTGCGGTTGCTTTGATTTTTTCTTTAGCGCGTTCGGTATGGCTTATTTTTGCTGAAAGTGAATTTCCCGGAATGGTAGTTTGGATAGTCTTTCTTGCAATAGGCGTGTCAATGTTTATGAAGCTGTTATATATTTTACAGATAGTAAAAAACATTGAGTTTATAGAAGAAAACAATACTTATTCAGTAGAAGCTGCTGACGCTGATCTGAAAAAAAGGCTTATCTCAAAAGTATTTATGGTTAATCCGGTGATCTCTTTCCCGGACGTTGTTTCATGCTCATATGAGCAGGATCCGGCAGAAAAAAATAACAGGATTTTTGTCCCTGTCTTTATTGTTTGCACAATAACGGTTTCAATTATCGCGTTTATTTTGGGTGGGGCTGATTCATTTTTCCTTATGCTGGCTAGCGTAGGTGCATGCGGAGCGTCATTTACGGGAGAAGCGGCTTTTATTCTTCCGTATATTGTTGCACAGCAAAGACTGAGAAAATTAGGGAGTGTTTTACTCGGTGCAGAATCTATAGACCGGCTTAAGGATATAGATACGCTGGTGGTTGAGGATTCTGATCTTTTCACGGATGAATATTCAGGTATAGTCAATATAAGGTTTTTTAAGAAAAGCTATGTTTCAAAATCGTTGGAATATGCAGCAGTTTTACTTGATGAGATAAAATCGCCTATTGCCCCGTCTGTTTTTGATATCCTGGAATGTGAGCGTGAGTCGCTTCCTCATGTATCATTTGTCAAAAATATTCAAAACCACGGAGTTTATGCGAAAGTTAACGGCGAGGATGTTTTGTTGGGAAACAGAAATTTGCTGTTGTCACATAATATATCGCCTCTGTCTCAAGAACAGGAGGCTGCGTATATGACAATGAACCGCAATCTTTTTTATCTCGCTGTGCGGGGTGAACTTGCGGCTGTTTTACTGGTGCAGTATTCTGCTAATCCGGCATTGAAACAGATCGCTGAACGTATAGGTCAGGATTTTAATTTGATTGTTGAAACTCGAGACTGTAATATAAATGAGTATACTGTCCAGACCAGATACGATTTGAAAAAAGCCCATATCCTTGTACCTGAAGGAGAGGAACGGAAACTTCTTAAAAAAACGAGAGAAGATTTGCTGCGCAAAAAATCTAATCCGGTTATGATAACCACTAAAAATGCGATAGGTATCCTTACATCCGTGGAGCGTGCAAAAAAACTTTCCGGAATTATTGGCGCGACGGTTTTTTTGAAGACTTTTTCTATTATATTAGGCGCTGTGCTGACTGCGGTCGCGGTATTTGCCGTTTCTCAGGTTGTTCCTGTCATGTGGATTTTCATCTATGCTCTTATATGGTTAATTCCTGTTATATATCTTGCATTACAATAAATTTATTCGGAGGTAAAACAAATATGTCCGGGCACTCAAAATGGAAAAATATAATGCATAAAAAAGAAAAGACAGACAGTCAGCGCGCTTCTGTTTTTACAAAAATAGGAAGAGAGATATCTCTTTGTGTTAAACAATTTGGACCGGATCCCGCTTCCAATTCGAAGCTCAAGGATCTTATAGCCAAAGCGAAACAGAACAATGTTCCCAATGAAAATATTGAAAGAGTTATCAAAAAAGCTGCCGGCGGTGCGGATGATACGAATTATGAAGAAATAACTTATGAAGGCTACGGTCCTGCCGGTATCGCGGTTCTTGTGAAATGTCTTACTGATAACAGAAACAGAACAGCAGGGAATCTTCGTCATTATTTTGATAAAAATAACGGAAATCTCGGTCAGACGGGCTCTGTCAATTGGATGTTTTCCAGAAAAGGTGTTATTGTAATTGAAAAAGAGTTGTATGACGAGGATAAGCTGATGGAGCTTCTTATGCAAACGCCATGTGAGGATTTTGTTACGGAACCCGAGGTTTATGAAATCTATACTCAACCTGACGATGATTTCTTGGGAACAAAAAAAATGCTTGAAGATGCCGGATATCAGTTTCTGTCCGCTGAAGAAGAAATGATTCCTTCAAATTATTCCGGGATACAAGATCAGGAAAACCGTGAAAAGATGCAAAAATTACTTGATATGCTCGAGGATGATGATGATGTCCAGAACGTATATCATAATTGGGACGAAGAATGATGGAAAAGAAATCGTTTGAACAAATTCTTATAAGCGAAAGAAAAAAACGTAAGCTCAGCCTGAGGGAAGCCAGCGCTATAATAGGTATATGCCATACATATCTTTCTGCTCTTGAAAAAGGCAAAGATCCGAGAACCGGGATGCGTCCGGAACCGTCACAGGATGTAGTTTTGAAAATATGCAAAGCGTATGATTTGGATCTGTCGGATTCCATCCCTCTTTTCAGGTTTCATGATATGAACGATCTATACCTTTTTGTAGCGCACAGGATAAATGAGTTGAAGTACAGCAGACCTTCTCAATATAAAGAGCTTTTGAAAATAATAGAGAAATAATTTGTGTAAAATAAACAATAAAAAAATGAAATTTTCTACATGCTTTTCATTGACAATTTCTCCTTTCTCTGGTATAATTGATTAAGAGAATTGTTATTCTCTTTCTTTTTATTCCGGAGAATGTTTCTCTGTATTTCTATTTTATGAAAGGACGAACAGTTATGCAAAAAAAAGTTCTGGCAATCTTTCTTGCGCTGGCCATGTTCGCGACATTTTTAACGGCATTTGCCGTCCCTTCTGCGGCAGTTGTCCCTCAAGGTGAATATGCGACTGATGCTGAAGGGAATATGGTGATCCCGTACGCGTCCTCCACTCCGGTAATCGATGGTATAGTCGATGAAGGTGAATGGGACAATGCATTGACATTGTCGGTGACACATGATAATGCAACATGGTTTACATCTGAAAGAACCTATACTCCTACATATGCTTCATCTGCGCTTGTCAAGAGCCAAGATTACGCAAGTGCGACTTTTTCTTATATGTGGGGAGATGAAGGGCTCTATCTTAAGGTTAATGTAAACGACCCGACTCCTTCGTGGACTAATACCTATATGTCTCCTAACAATGGTGCGGACGGTGTTCAGATAGTTCTTGACCCCACCGGTAATGATGTAAGCGGCGAAAAGGCGATCCTTACTCTTTCGGCATACTCAACATTTTCCGGAAACGGCGACAGCACGGTTTGTTTACCGAGTGATGATCTGTATCCCGATAAACCGTTTTGGTCTGAGCTTTGGGGATATTGTCCTGATTGGGCTGAGTCCGATACCAATGATGACGGAGAGATTATTTATCCCACACAGGCGCTGATTCCTATGAGGTCAAAGGTTGAGCGTTATGATGCTTCGGGCACCGGAGCAGGTCTTGACAGTGTATCGACAGTCGTTTCTTCTTATGTTATTGAGTTATGTATAACAAATGAATTTTTCTCATATAATGACAAGAATTATACTGTTCAGGAAGGCGGAACAATTAAACTTGGGAATATAGTTCTTGATTATTTCCATCGTATAGCGGGAGCTTTTACGAATACACAGGGCGGTCCGTCATATCAGAGACTTCATGACTGCTACGGCGATATCAATCAAAATACTTCCCTTGAAAGCAATGGACTTGGTTTTTCCTCTACTTATAATACGTTTGTATTCGGAGAGAGAACTGAAGTTCATGAACATTCATATGCAAACTGGGTCCACGACGTTGACAGCGCTCCCTCTACTCATACCGGTACATGCAGCTGCGGAGATACATTAACAGAAGCTTGCGTGTTTGATGAAGGAGTCTTGTCAGAGGATCAGACATATATCACATACACTTGCACGGTGTGCGGTTATTCTTATATTGAAAACAATGTCTCTGTTTCAATTACGGGGAATCCGTATTACGGAGAAACAGTTACCGCAACAGTAGCCAATGCTCCCGAAGGCGCGGAACTTCATTATCAGTGGACTCTTGACGGAGAGAATATTGGTAAAGATGTTGCTACATATACAATTTACACTGCGGCGTTGAATAAAAATCTTGCCGTGACAGTTACAAGCAGTGATGGAACTGTTAATGTTACGTCTGAATCGGTTCTCCTTACCAAGGCCCCACAGGCTGCTCCTGGTATGCCTATTCTTGTATCTAAAACCGATACAAGCGTGACGCTTCAGGCTATTCCCAGCCGTGAGTATTCTAAAGACGGAATAAACTGGCAGTCCTCAAATGTATTTACTGATTTGTGGCAGAATACAGAATATAATTTCTATGCGCGTATGGCTGAAACTGCCGGATATCAGGCAAGCCCGGCAAGCTCGGAACTTGTTGTTTTCACAGAAAGAACACCTTCTGATATAACGGTTGACTTATCTTCTGATGCTCTTTATGCGGAAACATTGACTCCTGTTATAACTGGTGCGCCCGAAGATGCTGAGATATCATATGTATGGTATCTTGATGATGTTCCCACTAAGAACTATACGTCTGCGTACACCGTGTATATGGCGGCATATGGCAAGATCGTTACATGTGTTGTAACAATCGATGGTGTTGAATACCGTTCCGGCGGATATATTGCGAAACCTTCTCAGAAAACCCCGCCACAGCCTCCAGTACTCGAGAGCAGAACGTCAACAAGCATATCCGTGGTAACTGTTCCCGGTGTTGAATATACGATAGATAACGGGAAAACTTGGCAGACAAGCGGAACATTTACCGACCTTGAACCGGGAACAATATATACGATTTATAATCGTCGTCCCGCGACATTACCTAATTATGCAGCGTCAATTGCGAGAAAACTCAAGGTGATAACAGAAGTTGAGGAATCTGATTTTACCGTGACATTGAGCGGAAACGGCGCATATGCGACGGATCTTAAAGCTGAGATAAGCGGAATATCGACCGAAGGTCAGACGATAACTTATCAGTGGCAGCGCGGTGATGCGGCTGTAGGTGCGGATAGTGACAGTTACACATGCTATCTTGCGGACATAGGTCAGGAAGTTACCGTAACTGTAATAATAGGTGATAAAGTAGCTGTTTCTAATGCGGTCATAGGTACGAAAGGAGAAAATGCTCCTTCTGTTGCGCCTGTTCTCATGAGTCGGACTGCGACGGAAATAACTCTTGAGCCGGTTGCTGGTCGTGAATATTCAATAGACGGCATAACATGGCAGACCTCCAATGTATTCACTGGACTTACTCCCGATACTGAATACAGCGTATATATGCGCAGAGGCGAATCTAAAGCTTATTTTGCCGGGGCTCCGAGCAAACCTTGTGTTGTCAGAACACTTGCTGAATAAGATAGATTTATTAACAAAACACAGTCTGCAAAAGCGTGTTGTCCTTAACGGAGTATAGCGCAAACCGAGTGGGATAGTACAGAAAAGACAGTATGGCAAATTGCTATACTGTCTTTTCTTGTAAATGTGCTTTTGTCACTAGTTTTCTGCTTTTATTTGTAGAATTTTTCGCAATTGTATGATATAATACTTTTAAAATCTGTATAGGAGCATAGGAATGAAGAATTTATTGAAAGAATTAAAAAAACTAAAGTGGCAAAACTTTATTATGCTCCTCATTGCAGGTTGCATAAACGCCTTTGGCGTAACGGTGTTTCTTGCGCCTGTAAAGTTATACGACAGCGGCATTTCGGGAACGTCTATGCTTTTATCCCAAATTACACCGGAACGCATGACACTTTCGATTTTTTTACTGCTTCTGAATATACCCTTGTTTTTGTTTGGATTGAAAAAGCAGGGCGTAGTATTCACAATTTACTCTATCTTTGCCGTTGCGGTATATTCGGTGGGCTCGTGGCTGATAACCGATGTCCTGCCTATTGACGTCAGTATGGTGTCTCCTCTTGCGGGAGAAGACTTGCTCCTTTGTGCGTTGTTTGGCGGACTGATTTCCGGTTGCGGAAGCGGTCTTACTATTCGATACGGTGGTGCTATTGATGGAGTCGAGGTTATGGCTGTTATCTTTGCAAAGAAACTCAACATTACTGTTGGAACCTTTGTAATGATCTACAATGTGGTTCTTTACATTGTTTGTGGATTTGTCATTCAAAGCTGGATTTTGCCTCTTTATTCTATCGTTACCTATATGGCCGCAATCAAGACGGTGGACTTCATCGTAGAAGGTATTGATCGTTCTAAAGAAGTTATGATTATTACGGATAAAGCGGATGAGGTGAACGAAGCTCTGCTGAAGGAGTTCGGATGCGGTACCACCAAGATTACGGCAACCGGTGGTTATTCTAACGCTGATAAAACCATAATTTATTTCGTAGTAAACCGCTTTCAGATATCGAAGATGCGCGATATCGTACATACCATTGATCCAAAGGCTTTCGTGACCATTAGCGAGGTTGCGGATATGTTTAAGGCGAACGATTAAATTTAATAACGTGACATATGGATATGTAAAGGATTTTAATATATGAAATAATAGTTTGCATAAAAGCATTGCGGCAGGGGGATTAACTTCTCTCTGCCGCCGTATTTTATTATTGGAAACTTATCTCAAAAACAAGAGGGCAGTTCACAGTGAACCACCCTCTTAGCTCTGTTTTAATTCAATTATTTCAATATGATTTAGAGCTACTCTTCAATTTGTAAGTTTAGCTTGGGATTGGTCACAGAATTCCATACATAAGCAAACTTACAATAACAGTTGCCATTGCAACACCAAGCAGTATTGCAATCGATGCTTTTTTCACTCGAATACCAAGCAGTGCAGCAATTAAAGCACCCGTCCAAGCACCTGTACCCGGGAGAGGTATACCAACGAATAAGGAAAGTCCCCAAAATTCACCTTTCGATAAGGAACTGCTTTTTTTCATTGCCCTGTCTTCAAGTTTGCAAACCAATTTTCCAAACAGTTTGGTTGGTTTTAACCATTTGAAAATTCGCTTAATAAACAAAAGAATGAACGGTATCGGCAAAACGTTCCCAATAACGGAAATTATGATGGTAGAAGCCAGAGGTAGTCCCAATAATCGTCCAACAACAATACCACCACGGCATTCCAATATCGGCAATAATGATACTATAAACGTCACCAGTTCTGCCGGTATGTATTGACCAAGGGTTTCACCAAACCAAATTGCTATTGAATCCATATTTTTATCTCGCTTTATATAGTTCTATTCAATTAAAATCCACCGACAATCACACCAATTATGGTAGAAAAGACTATAAATTGCAAAAACCTCTTTTATATCTCCTCAACCTTAATCAGATTCGTGTTGCCGGATCTGCCGTTAATTTGTCCGCCGGTAAGCACGACGTTATCACCTTTTTTAAGATTAAAGACCTTTTTGACTTCCTTCATGCTGTTGTACAGCATTACCTCCAAGGAGGTAAATTCCTCGCAGAGCAGTGGCTTTACGCCCCAGCTCAAATTTAGCTTGCGCCACACCTTCTCAGAGGTGGTAGTGCCCAAAATGTCGATAGGACAACGGAAACGGCTGACCATTCTGGCGGTGCGTCCACTGAGCGAGTTTACAACAATGGCTTTCGCCTCCAAATCAATTGCCATAGAACAGGTGGAGTGAGAAATGGCGTCCAGTTTATTCTTGATCTCAAAATCTGCCGCCTTAAAGTGTTGGATGTAATGAATCTTGTTTTCGGTAAACTCAGCGATCTCTGCCATGTTCTTTACTGCCAGAGCAGGATACTTGCCGGAGGCCGTTTCACCGGAGAGCATAATGGCAGACGTTCCATCATACACCGCATTTGCCACGTCGGACAGCTCGGCTCTTGTTGGACGAGGATTTTGTATCATAGATTCCAGCATCTCGGTTGCGGTAATAACACGGATGCCCAGCATTCTGCATTTGTTGATCAGATGCTTTTGAATGGACGGAACTTCAATAAACGGAATCTCAACGCCAAGGTCACCACGTGCTATCATAATACCGTCAGCGACCTCACAAATCTCCTCGACGTTATCTACACCGGAACGGTTTTCAATTTTTGCAATGATGTCGATATCCTCGCCACCATTCTCATTCAAAAAGGTTCTCAGATCAACAACGTCCTTTTTGCAGGATACAAAGGAAGCAGCAACGTAATCCACGTCGTTTTGAATACCGAAGAGAAGATCCAGCTTATCCTGTTCACTCAGAAAATCGTGCTTCATTACAATATCGGGGAAATGCATACTCTTTCTGTCGGAGATCTCTCCGCCAATCACTACTTTACAGCGCACGTCATTCCCGACGACTTCCACGACCTTAAAACTGACCAGGCCGTTGTTAACGGTGATGATATCGCCCAGGGAAATATCTCTTGTCAGGTGCTTATAGCTGACAGAAACACGTTCTTGATTGCCGACAATATCATCGGTGGTAAAGGTGAACTCGTCTCCATCGTTTAATATAATCTTTCCGTTTTCAAAGGTCTTGACTCGATATTCGGGGCCTTTGGTATCCAGCATAATAGGGATAGGAAGTCCCAGCTTTTCTCGTACTTTTTTTAGAACGTCGATTTTGGCTTGATGTTCTTCGTGAGTTCCGTGGGAGAAATTCAGTCTGGCAACATCCATTCCTTCCTTGCACATTTTAGTTAAGGTCGTCTCGTCTTCACAGGCGGGACCAATCGTACAAATAATTTTGGTTTTTCTCAAAGCAACTACCGTCCTTTACATAGCATATTTCTTGGAATATTCTTCAAACTTAGCATCGAATTCTGCATTGTCTTTTTTCATCAAGCGCAGGGATTCGTGTACGTTCATATTGTTTTCGTTGGTATCTAATACACATAAAAGACCAATCCCGTCTCGGCAGAGAACACATCAAAACCAATCATTTGATGGAAATTGCATTTCACCTCTATAACGTGAGATTTATCGCCATCAATGACGGGTATGACAGCCTTCATATTAAGGATATGGACTTCTCCGGCATCCGCAATTATTTCAACGACTTTTATGCTGCCGATACAAGCAAGAAAATCCGTGCAGTGCAACAAGCAAAAGGTCAGCGCGGCGAACATTTAGGTACGGCAATTCCTTATGGGTATCTCAAGAACCCCGAATACAAGGGCAACCAAAAGGAACACCCCTATCTGATCACCGATCCGCAGACCGCGCCTATCGTAAAACGGATATTCGAGTTATACGCCGGAGGAACGGGAATCCGTAAGATCTGTGCCATCTTTGAACAAGAGCAGATTGTAAGTCCAAGCGTGTACGCCTTCCGCAGAACAGGCAGTCGTGTAGGACACCCCGACCTCGACAACCCGTACCGTTGGACACAGACAACCGTCAGAGGAATGTTATCCAATCAGGAATACTGCGGTGATACCGTGAACTTTAAAACATATTCGAAATCGAATAAATTAAAGAAACGGTTAAAAAATGATCCCGACAAGGTTCTCATATTTGAGAACACTCACGAAGCCATCATCAGCCGCGGTTTGTTCAGCGAAGTACAAAAGCACTTCGAAGGCCGTAAGCGTCCCGACCAACAAGGCGAGATGGACAAGTATGCCGGATACCTCTTCTGCGGTGAATGCGGTCAGAAATTATATCTGCACCGTTGCAAGACACTTGCTCCCGAAAAGAACTTCTTCCAATGCGGCGGATATCAGACCAAGGGCGGTACGCATTGCACCGCTCATTATATCCGAGAGCAGATATTGGATGAAATCGTGCTTGGCAGAGTACAAAAGATGACCGCATTTGCAAGAGAGAAGCCCGAAGAATTTTATGCGATGGCAACCGAAAACGGTGAAGCCGAAGCAAAGAAATTCTATGCAACGGCAGAACGGCATAAGAGCAGCTTGGTCAGTCGTATGAAGGAGATTGATAAAATCATCCGCTGTCTGTATGAGGACAGAGTGGTTGAAAGAATCACTCCCGAACGGTACGATGAACTGGCAAGCGGATATGAGTTGGAACAAGCGGAGATCAAGCAGGAACTCGAAAGCATCACCGCGCGAATCGAAGAAATGGATATGCGTGAGATCTGTATTCGAGAGTTTATGGAAAAGGCAAAGGAAATTGTGGATATGGATAAGCTGACACCCCAAATCCTTCGGGCGTTCGTCCTCCGCATCGATGTATATGAGAAAGAGGAAAAATTCTCCCGTAAATGCGGTAACTTCATCAAAGTTCACTATACCTTCCAACCAAAACCGCGCACCACATCCAAGACGGCGATATCGACAATTGCGATACTACCGATGGAACTGCAAATGGCAACGGCAAATGCCTAAAAACAGCAGTAACCGGAAGGCATTACGCCTTCCGGTTACATACCGCACCATTTACTCCGTTAAGAACAACGGGCAAATCGCAGACTGTGTTTTGTTTTAGAAGAATCTTTTTAGTTTGAAAAAACTGATATAATCTGTAAATATATTATAAAAAAACTTACCCGAAAAGGGGTGTGGAAAGGTATTTCTCGCCTCTGTCGGGAAATATAACGACTATTTTAGCGTTTTCGGTTTCCTCCGCGATTTTAAGTGCGGCAAGCATCGCCGCGCCTGAAGACATACCTACGAAAATCCCTTCTTTTGCAACGATATCTCGCGCTGTCGCAAACGCATCTTCACTGTCTATCATAATGTGTCTGTCGATTTCATTAGGCTTGTAAATAGACGGAACAATTGCTTCTTTCATATTTTTAAGCCCTTGTATATAATGTCCTTCAACGGGTTGCGCTTCTATAATACGTATTTTTTTGTTGTGTTCACGAAGCCCCATTCCGACACCCATAATGGTCCCGGATGTACCGAGAGCTGAAACAAAATGTGTTAATTTCCCGTTTGTTTGCTGCCATATTTCTTCTGCTGTTGTACGGTAATGAGCAAGTTTATTATATTCGTTTGAGAATTGATCACAGTTGAAATATTTGTCCGGATTTTCTTTTACGCGTCTTTTGCATTCCCTTATAGCACCGTCTGTCCCCTGATTTTCATCTGTAAGTATTATTTTACCTCCGAAAGCTTCTATCATTTTCCTTCGTTCTACAGAAACGGCGGAGCTCATAACGATTTCAACTTTATAGCCAAGGACCCTTCCTATCATCGCTAAAGAAATGCCGGTATTACCGCTTGTTGCTTCTATGATAGTCTTTCCCTTATATAATTGTTCGCTTTGTTCTGCCTGTTCTATCATCTTGACTGCTATTCGGTCTTTGATACTGCCGGAGGGATTGAATCCCTCAAGTTTTGCGAATATCTCAATCCCCGGTTTGCTGCACATGTTATTTATTTTGACCAACGGGGTATTCCCGATAGTCTGTAAAATATTTTCAAACATTTATATTCCTCAATAAACTATTTTATTAAATAACTTTTCGCTTTTATATTTTAAAATTATGTATATTACAAAAGCTATCAATACATAAAATATAAATATTGCCGTTGCAGGAAGCAGCGGAGATATAGCGCAAAGAAAATATGCACAGATAAAAATGGGTACGGATATTATCCATCCTCCAAATATACCGAGAAAAGCGGAAAGACTTTGTTTTACTATCTGGGTATCGTTACCGACGTTAAGCTTGGGAAACAGCAGATTGACGAGTAAACCGAGTAAAGCACATACGACTGCCGCTGCGGTTCCTGATAAAAACAGGAGCAACCAATTGATTATATCTAATTTCAGACTTACAGACAGTAAAATACTTGAAATGATCCATAACGGTTCAGTGACTAAAATGTTGACCATTGCTTTCCCGAGCAGTATTTCACGCGAAGAAATTGGAGCTGAACGTATTATCCAGAAGTTTTTCCCCTCAAGAGATATTGAAACACATGTAGTGGATACGGTAAGGATTATTCCGCAACATACCGCGCATGCAAAAAATAAAAGCAATCCACTTTCTTTGAAAATACTTACATACGCCTGAAATCCCGGCACAAGACTTTCGCCGAAGAGAGAGGCTATGGCGAGTGCAAAGAGAATAATCGTTCCGAAAGCTGTATTGACTACATATATACTTGTGGAAAAGTATTTTCCTAGTTCCTTTTTGAAAACCGCGAGCCACACCGGGCTTTTTTTTGTTTCTTTTTCGGAAATAACTCTTTTTTTTGTTTTAGTGCGAAAATTTTTTCTTATAAGTGGAAAATAGATTTTTGAAAGTATATACATGAAAACAAGAAAAATAAGTATTGAAATTGCTGCGAGACCGCCGAGGCTTAGAATATTTCCTTCGAGTGCCTCATTCAGGAATTTTATAGGTAGGTAATACCTGCCGGCTGTTTCTATAAATAATGCTTGATTTGAGGCAAATTCGTTCATAATATCTAAAAATCGGCTGTAAAAAACGAGATACAAGCCGAGGAAAAGAAATGAGATAAATATTGTGAAAAAACGATTAAATTTCGATTTTTCAGGAATAAGCGAAAGCAAGAATGCGATTATAAACGAAATAGTCATTGTTATACAAGGGAGAGTAACTGCATTTATCAGTAAAACAAAAAATAAATAAAAAGAAAACCCGTCGCACATGAATGTCGCAATCGCGGCCGGCGCAAGTACAAGAGCTCCAAATAAAAGATTTGAAAGATAAAATGCTCCTATTTTTGATATAAGTATTTGGAAAGGTGTGACAGGCATCGCCATGAGCAAGTCAAGGTCTTTTGCTCTAAATACGGTTGCCTGAGCCTGAAAAGCGGTAAAAAACAGCATGATTACGGCGGCAATGATATACGCTACTATCTGGATTTTATATGTTGGCACGGAGGTTTCTTTGAGTATCGTTGAAATCCCAAAAAACATTGAGAAAAACGAGAAAGCGATAAGCAGACCCAAAAGACCGAGCAAAACGACTGCTCCCGTTTTAGGTAGAGATGATTTTTTACGTTTTGTTCCATATGTCCAAAATGTGCTTCTGAATTGGATTTTTGTCAGTACAAAAATATTATTCATTGATAAGTTCCATAAACACGTCTTCCAAAGACTCTGTCCCTTTCACTTCTTCTGTAGTCCCGCAGGCCACAAGTTTACCGTGCATAATAATTGCAATTCTGTTACAAAGTTTTTCGGCAACTTCAAGTACATGTGTGGAAAAAAGGACCGCTCCGCCTTTATCACACATTTCATGCATTATATTTTTGAATACAAGTGCGCTTTTAGGGTCAAGACCTACAAAAGGCTCATCACATATGAGAAGTTTCGGCTCATGTATAAGTGCGCCGATAATTGCGAGTTTTTGTTTCATTCCGTGTGAATAAGTGTCTATGCCTGCCGACAGATTTTCCGAAAACTCAAAGGCGGACGAGTATTTTTTTATAAGCTCTCCGCGGATGTCTGTCGGAACAGAATATATATCTGCGATAAAATTAAGATATTTAATACCTGTCAAGAATTCATATAAATCCGGATTATCCGGTAAATAAGCGATTTCTTTCTTACATTCGATAGGGTCTGTTTTTATGGATTTTCCGTTGATTGTGATTTCTCCACCCTCAAAATCAAGAATGCCGACACAGGATTTTATCGTTGTTGTTTTCCCTGCGCCGTTATGTCCTATAAATCCGAAAATATCTCCGCTGTTGACTTCAAAAGAAACGTTTTCAACCGCGTTTTTTTTGCCGTCATATGATTTAGTGTAGTTTTTTATACACAGCATTGCGAAAAATCCCCCTTTAATTGATTTTTAAAACGCTCTTTATCTGATATTCTATCATAACAGTAATATAAAATCAAGTACTTGAATGGAATTTTTTATTTTACTATATTGTTCCGTTATTTCATACATTTTTGTATTGATTTTTATTTAGAAATATGGTAATATTAAGTATTATAAGGTAAAGTGGGAGAATATATTGAAAATTATTCTTGCGTCCGCCTCTCCGAGAAGAAGAGATTTATTAAAACAGATGGGTGTAAAGTTTGAAGTCCGTGTTCCCGACGCTGATGAAACTGGCATTTACGGTCCTCCGGAAGAGGTTGTGAAAACTCTTGCGGTGCGCAAGGCAGAGAAGGTCTTTTGTGCGCAGGATGAGGTAATCGTTTCTGCGGACACTGTTGTTTTTATTGACGGAAGAATATTGAATAAACCTTCCGGATATTCTGAAGCATTTCGTATGTTGGAATTTCTTTCCGGCCGCCGTCATGAGGTTTTTACCGGAGTATGTGTCCGAACGCACGGCGGTAAGATTTTTACTGATGTATGCAGGACTAATGTGTTTTTCAGAAAACTCAGTAAAGATGAGATTGATGAGTATATAAAAACAGGAGAGGCGTCTGATAAAGCCGGTTCTTATGCGATACAGGGCAGAGGAGCTTTGTTTGTGGAGAAAATTGAAGGCGATTATAATAATGTAGTCGGCTTACCTCTTGTTACTCTGGCAGGCCTTCTTAAAAAAGCGGGGGTGAAGATTTGAATTCTTCTAATTTTATAGGTTTATCACTCGGGACATGTAACACATATATATATAAACGTTCTAAAGGCATTGTTTTGGGTGAGCCTTCCGCGGTTGCGTGCGATGCTTATGACGAAGATAAAATCATCGCCATGGGATACCGCGCGAAGAAAATGCGAGGCAGAACTCCGGATACGATAAAGTTGGTATTCCCGGTAAACAAGGGAGTTATTGCCGATTTCAAAAAAACAGTAATTATGTTGAATGCATATATTGAACGTGTTAAAAGAAACCGATGGGGCCTTGATGTTTTTATTGCGGTTCCTTCTTCTGCGACGGCTGTTGAGCGTCGGGCTGCAAGCGATGCGGTGGTAGCAGCGGGAGCTTCAAAGGCGACTATCGTGGATTCGGCGATTGCAGCGGCATTAGGCTGTGACCTTGATATTTTTGATGAGAAGGGGCAAATGATTATTGATATAGGCGCAGGGAATACAGGTATATCGGTCCTTTCTTTTGGTGGAGTTGCATATTCGATAAAATCGGATATCTGTTCTTCGACATTTGATAATGATATTATCAATTATTTGCGGAAAAACAATCGTATCCTTATAGGCGCTGAAACTGCTGAGGATATAAAAATAAAACTCGGTTCCGTGATTTCAGACGGGACGATGGATTTTATGACAGTAAGTGGCCGGGATATACTGCGCGGGCTTCCGGTCGAATCGGTCATATCAAGTGATGATGTCAGAGCGGCGTTGCAGAACAGTGTGAACGGAATAGTAGATTCAGTTTTATATGTGTTGGAACATATTGCTCCTGAGCTTTCTTCCGATATAGTAAAAAATAAGATTCATCTTACCGGAGGAGGATCCCTTCTTCGAGGTTGGGAGGCTCTTATATTGAAAAAAACAGGAATAAATGCCATGGTTGCCGAAAATCCTCTTGAATGTTGCGCGATAGGGGCCGGTAAGGCGAACGGTCTTATGCGCAGGATAAAAAACAATATATACGTTTGACTTTTATTTTTTAATAATTGTATAAATTTTGAAGAGGCTCGTATTTTTAAGGAGGCCATGCTGTGAAAAAGTCGTTTTTCCGGTCAAAACTTTTTGTTGTGTTGATATTTATTATATTGTTTTTATCTGGGTTTATGCTTTCTGTTGCGATAGGTGGCGGGACTATGCCTCATAAACAGCTGGTGGGAATTGTAATGACCCCGGTAGAAACGTTTTTTTCAAAGGTAGGAAACGGGATTTCAGGTTTTTTTTCCTCGTTTTCCGGATATTCAGAACTTGAAAAAGAAAACGGGGAATTAAAGAGTAAAATAAACGATTTGCAGACCAGGCTTAACGATGTTTTATATTTGGAACAGGAGAATGAACAGCTTAGAGAGATTCTTGGAGTAAAAGAGGAGAATCCTGATTTTGAGTTCGCTTTTGCGGATGTGGTTTCGCGCAGCGATGACGGTTATGGAGGAAAACTTACAATCAATGCCGGAACAAATGCCGGGATAAAAAATAAAAATATTGTTATTACAGGGGAAGGTCTTGTCGGAATGGTGACAGATGTCGGTCTGAATTGGGCGACAGTGACAACTATTCTTGATCCGCAGATGGCAGTCGGCGCGGCTGTTTCGTCTACTATGGATATGGGTATGATTGAGGGATCAGCTGACCTTAAGGCAGAAGGGTTGTGCAGACTTTCATATATGGATGTTTCCGCAGTTGTAACACGGGGTGATATTGTTGAGACATCTGGATTAGGAGGCACATTCCCTAAAAATCTTACGATCGGGACCATAACTGATATAGTTTCGGAGACTCAGGGGCTTTCTATGTATGCTAAGGTAAAACCCGCTGTGGACATGTCTTCGGTGAAAATGGTGTATATCATAACAAATTTTGATAACACGGGAGTTCTTGATGAAGATTAGGATTACGCTTTATGCTGTTGTTTTTTTCATAATGTATCTTATAATGTGTATTATGCCTCCATTTCTTCTTAACGGGGTGTCTCCTCGACTTTTGTATTGCGGTATTCTTGCTTTATGTATGTTCGAAAGAGAAGGTATATGCGCTGTTTTCTGCATTGTTTTCGGATTGATGACGGATTTTGCAGAGGGAATCATTTTTGGGCTTAATACAGTTTTTATGCTTTTGCTTATGTTCGCCTGTTCATTTTTATTTACCAAGCTTTTATCTGTAAATATACTAACATACCATATTTGTGGTGTTATGATGATTTTTTTATGTGATATCGTATATTTTTTGCTTGGTTTCATGTTCGGAGGGAGCGGAGATATCGGGATGTTTTTACTTAGGGTGACATTGCCGAAATTATTTACAACGATTCCGTTTATGTTTTTGATATATTTTATTATAAAATCTATTGCTTTAAAAAAAGAATGGAGGGCGTATAATGAAGAATAACAGCCGAGTTCTGCGTCCTTTGGCGGTTCTGATCGTTTTTGTTCTTATTTTTTCTCTTTTTGTTTTTCGCCTTGTAAAGCTTCAGTTGATCGACGGCGAGTCATATAGAGCGGCTTCTGAACAAAGCGTGGTTACGACAAGCGTTGTTAAAGCTTCGCGCGGGGATATCCTGGACAGGTTTTGTCGTCCTATAGTTCAGAGTACAAAAACTTTATCCGTGGTTATCAACAGAAATGCGACAACTGATTTTAATCAGACGGTCTATGATTTGATAAGAGTTTTTGAAAGCTGCGATGAGGAGTATATAAATACTTTTCCTATTTCCGTGACTCAACCTTACACTTATCTTGAATATGCGGAAATCGGGTCAAAGTTTAAAACTTATCTTTCCGAAAAGAAAATTTCGGAAGACCTTTCTGCGGAAGAAATCATGGGAAAACTTATAGATTATTATGGGCTTGAAAACTTTGAAAACGAATATCAGGGTAAGATCGTTTCAGTTAGATACGAGGCTGAGCTCAGAACTTCGGGGAATCTGTTTATTTTCGCATCCGATGTAGGAACGACCGCGTCAACTTTGGTAAAAGAAAACGGAGAAAAGCTTTCCGGAGTCTATCTTGACGTTGAGCCGACCAGGGTGTATACGTATGATTATTTTGCTTCACATATTCTCGGAACAGTCGGAAGAATTTCTGCGGAGGAATATTCACAGCTTTCTTCTGAAGGATATGCTATTGATGATTTTATAGGCAAGTCCGGTGTGGAAAAAAGCATGGAACAATATCTTAGGGGAATAAACGGGCAGCAATCTACCGTGCGAGACAGCACCGGAACCGTTACCGATGTTTTGCGGGAAATAGAGCCTGAGCCTGGAGACGATCTTATTCTTACTATAGATACGTATATGCAGTCTATAGTTGAAAAAGGCTTTGAATCACTTGTTTCTGATTATAAGGAGCTTAACGGGGAAGAAGCCGCGAGGTCAGCTGCGGCTGTTTTTATAGAGGTTGAGACAGGCGATGTCCTTGCGATGGGAAGCTGGCCCACATATAATCTTGCGACATATAATAATGATTTCGCGGAATTGTCGGCAGATCCCGGGAAACCGTTCGTCAACAGAGCAATATCCGGACTTTTTTCAGAGGGTTCCACTTTCAAAATGGTCACGGCTATCGCAGGACTTGAAACCGGGATAATAAATAAAAATTCCAGTCGTATTTGTACAGGTGTTTATACGTATTTTCCTACCTATCAGCCTTCATGTTTTAATCGTACAGCGCATGGTGAGGTAACGGTGGAGACAGCTTTGCAGAAATCTTGTAACGTGTTCTTTTTTGATGTCGGACGTCTTGTTGGAATAGATACCTTAAATGAATATGCAGAGATGCTGGGCTTTGGGCAAAAAACCGGAATAGAACTTACCGGAGAAGTATCCGGGACTGTTGCTGGAAGAAAAGACAGAGAATCCAAAGGCCAGAGCTGGGAAGAGGGGGAAACTCTTCTTGCCGCGGTCGGACAAACCGACAATACTGCCACCCCGCTTCAGCTTGCAAGTTATATTGCGACCATAGCTTCCGGTGGACAAAAGCATACTCCGCATATCGTGAAAGCCGTGCGTGATCGTGAAACAGGCGATATCATCATGGAAACATCAACAGACTCGATCGATTTGGGGATAAGTTCGGAAACGATCGAGACGGTCATTGACGGGATGAAGTTGGTTACTGACCCTGGCGGTTCCGCATATTCCGGTTTCAGAGATTTCACATATTGTAAAGTAGCCGCTAAAACCGGGACAGCAGAAGTAGCTGAGGGGCTTCCGGGATCTCTTTTGGTAGGATTTGCGCCCGCCGATGATCCGAAAATAGCTTTTGCGGTCGTTGTTGAAAACGGAGGAGCTAATTCAACATCTATAAATGCGGCGCTTGTCAAAGATGTCTTGTCATATTATTTTTCCGGTTATGGTTCGGTAGCGGAATATGAAAATGAGGGCGAGCTGCTTCGTTGACAAAATAAATACTGATTTTTTGTATAGTTTTTTACCTGAAATATATTGATTTGGTAACAAAATTATAGTATACTTAATTATAAGTATACGTGGGGGTGTTTTTCGTGAAAAAAAAGTTTATTCTGTTGATTTTAATGGTTTCAGCGCTTTTTGTTACATTGACGTTTTCTTCATGCAGTGTTTTAAGAAGTGTTAAATATGACGGTCCTTATTCGGAGGTAAACGGCGCGTATGCCGCCGTCGACGATTTGGGAAGAGAGCTGGTTATGGATTCCGAAAAGCCCCAGACGGAAAAAATTGTCGGGATTTTTTATTTTTTGTGGCAGGGCGAACATGGTACGGCCGGCCCTTATGATAATGAAAAGATTGTTTCTTCCAATCCTGACGCGGTTTTAAGTGAGGATAACTGGCTTGCGAGCGGGGGCGGAGCTGTTGGCGCTCATCATTTTTGGGGAGAACCTCTTTTCGGTTATTATACCTCAAAAGATAAATGGGTAATGCGTAAGCATGTGCAGATGCTTACTGATGCAGACGTTGATTTTATTTTGATAGATGCGACAAACGGTTATGCGTATACCGAGAGAGTGAAAGATTTGATTTCAGTTTGGTATGAATATTATGAGTTGGGATATGATGTGCCCAGAATCGCGTTTTATACGAATTCTTCGGCAGTTCAGACGATGACAACTTTATACAATGATATATATACGAATGCGTATCTAAATTATAAATATCCCGATCTCGATCAATTATGGTTTGAATGGGACGGCAAACCTATGATAGTAGGTACATCAAGCGGGGTAAGTGATTCAATCAAGGAATATTTTACGATAAAAGATAGCCAATGGCCTAATGCCGCAAGGAAAGATAACGGATTTCCGTGGATGGAATTTGACCGATCTCTTAAAACTTCTTCTGTTTACGGGGTTGATGGCCGAAAAGAAGTTATAAATGTATCGATTGCTCAGCACAGTAATACGGTTAAATTCAGCGATACCGCATGGTACGGCGGAAATGACCGTACGAGAAGCTGGCATGACGGTAAAAACGAGACAGGTGAAGACGCTCTGCTTTACGGATATAATTTTGCTGAGCAATGGGAGTTTGCTATTGATCAGGACACTGAAATGATATTTATAACAGGGTGGAACGAATGGGTGGCTCAACGTCAACAAAGCACTTATGACAGGCCCAGAGGACCTATAGTTTTTGTGGACTGTGCTGACCCGAATACCAGTAGGGACGCAGAGCCTACAGCAGGCGCTATGGGTGATAATTACTATCTGCAGATGACGGATTATATTCGGGAATATAAAGGTACAGAATCCAGGGTATATGTCGGAGATAATATAACCATCGATATATCGGGAAGTTTTGACCAGTGGGAAAATGAAAAGATAACCGCTAAATATCTTGATTATACAAACGATACAGTTAACCGTTACGCATCAGGATTTGGTTCTATTGTTTATACTGATTATACCGGACGTAATGATTTTCATAATATGAAGACGGCACGTGACGATAACTATATTTATTTTTATGCCGATACTGTAGCGGATATCAAATTCACGGATGATGTTCCCATGATCCTTTATATCAATTCCGGTGCCGATAGCTCCGTTTCATGGTATGGTTATGATTTTCGTGTATGTATAAATGATGCCGCGTCTGCCGTTCTCCAGAAATACGACGGTTCGGTTTGGCAGGATTTGGGGAGTGTTGATGTTAAAACTGAGGGAAATAAGGTCATGCTTTCGGTTTTGAGATCTTCTATTGGTGTGGAGACATCGGTTCGTGACAATATTCTCGACATCCAGTTCAAATGGACGGATAATTGTACTGATGGTGATATTTGGTCTTTCTATAAAAACGGGGATTGTGCTCCGCTTGGCAGGATGAATTATGTTTATTCAGAGTTGAAATAACTCTTTTATGCGAAGCTTTGTGATTTTATCATTCGGGATTTTGTGCGGTAGGAGGTAAAAGTTTGGGAAAGGTGATTTTATTTGCCTCCGGTAAGGGCGGGGTCGGGAAAACTACCCTGACTGCCGGTATAGGGTTTGCCCTTGCTGATCTTGGTAAAAAAGTCCTGTTGATTGATGCGGATATAAGACTGAGAAATCTTGATCTGGTTTTAGGCGCGCATGACAGAACCATTTATGATATTCAGGATATTTATTTCGGTCGTTGCAAAGAAGAAATGGCAGTTCTTGCTTCTACTTCGCATCCCGGACTCCATTTCCTTTCCGCGCCTTTGGTTTTGACTGAAGACTCAGGTAAGATGTATTCGTTTATCCGTGATTATGCGGTTAAAAAAACTTCCTCGTATGATTATGTCCTTGTCGATTGCCCTGCGGGGATTGATCCTGATATGAAAAATATGTTTTGCCGTAAAGTTGGCCTTATCTGTGTCGCGACACCTGATATTGCTTCTGTACGGGACGCTGAGAAAGTCGCGTATGAAGCTTCTGATGAGGGAGTTACGTATATACGGCTTGTGGTGAACAGGGTAAGTAAAAAAGCGATGAGGAGAAACAAATCTCCGGATATTGACGAAGTCATAGACGGGACAAAGATCCAGTTGATAGGTCTTGTTCCGGAGGACAGATATGCGGCATATGCTGTCAACATACATAAACCTCTTTTTGATATTAAAAAATCGCACGCGCGAATAACTTTTACCAATATAGCAAAACGTATTGACGGCGCGGAAAAAAGTTTATACAAGAAATTTTAGGAGGCATAAAATGAATATTGCTTTGATAGCACATGATAAAAAGAAAGAGCTTATGGTTCAGTTCTGTATTGCGTATTGCGGGATACTTTCAAAGCACAGGGTCTGCGCTACTGCGACTACAGGGAAGCTTGTTGCTGATACTACTGGACTTGATGTTTATTGTTTTATGAGCGGGCAGCGCGGCGGCGATCAGCAGATAGCTTCACGTATAGCGTATGATGAAATAGATATGCTTCTTTTTTTCCGGGATACGATGACTATGCAGCCGCATGAGATAGATGAGGTAAATCTTCTGCGACTTTGTGATATGCACAATATTCCTGTTGCGACAAATATAGCCACGGCCGAAATACTTATTCGAGCGCTTGAGCGAGGAGATCTTGAATGGAGAGAAATTTTTGCGGAAAACCGTGGGAGAACTGATTTTTGAGTTTTTAAGAGCTGATGCTGCATAACGTGGTATGTTTAGCATATTGTTTTATTTATATTTCTGCTGTTTGTAGTTGGCGAAAGGATGTTTATATATATGGCGAATCTTAAATATGAGGCAGTACGGGGGACGAATGACGTTCTCCCGTGTGAAAGCGCGAAATGGCAGTATGTGGAAAAGTCTCTTTCCGATGTTGCGTACCGATACGGTTTTCGTGAGGTACGCTTTCCAACTTTTGAGAAAACTGAGCTTTTTCAGCGAAGCGTTGGCGATACAACGGATGTTGTCCAAAAGGAAATGTATACTTTTTGCACAAAAGGCGGGACAAGTATAACTTTGAGACCAGAGGGTACGGCCTCGGTCGCGCGTCTTTGTCTTCAGAACGGGCTTTTTGCGGGGCTTATGCCTTTGAAATTGTTTTATATAATTTCATGTTTCCGTTATGAAAAACCTCAAGCGGGTAGATACAGAGAGTTTCATCAATTCGGCGCCGAACTTTACGGAACTCAGGAACCGTCAAGTGATTGTGAGGTAATCTCTTTTGCAGACACGGCGTTAAAAACGCTTGGCATTACGGATTATGTTTTGAAAATCAATTCTATCGGATGTCCTGAATGCAGAAAAAATTTTCTTGACGCTCTCAGAAAGTATTTTGACGGATACAGAGACGATCTTTGTCAGACATGTCAGGAGCGTCTTGAAAAAAATCCCATGCGTATCCTTGACTGTAAAAGCGATATATGCGGAAAGATCGCGGCAGGAGCGCCCCGTATCACGGAGTATTTGTGTGACGGTTGTTCCCGGCATTTTGAGGCGCTTAAGGCAGCCCTTGACAACATAGGTTTAAGATACGAAACAGATACTTCGATAGTTCGGGGCCTTGATTATTATACGAAAACAGTATTTGAGTTTGTAGAAAACAGTACGGGGCTCACTCTTCTTGCCGGTGGGCGTTATGACGGGTTGATAAATGAGCTTGACGGTAATAAAAACATTTGCGGGCTTGGGTTTGCGAGCGGAATAGAAAGACTGATATCCGCAATGGAAAACGCACACGCATCTTTTGGCGAAGATCGGAAGTGTAAGATTTTCATAGGTTATATCGGGGAAAAAGGTGCTGCCAAAGCGGCAAAAACAGTAAAATATCTTCGTGATAATGGTGTGTCTGCGGAGACGGATATTTCCGGCCGTTCGCTTAAAGCTCAGATGAAATATGCCGATAAGATCGGTGCTGAAAACACACTTATTCTCGGTGATGACGAGGTTGATAAAGGTTCTGGGGCAATAAGGAACATGCGTACTGGAGAATGTTCGGAAATTGATCTTGATGACATTCTTGATACTGTTAGATAAAATGATAAAAACGAAATGGGGATATTTGAAATGCAGGGCTTTGAGACGCTTAAACATAAACGCAGCGGTTATTGCGGGAGTTTTCGAAAAAACGATGCAGGCAGAAAAATAACGGTTTACGGATGGGTTCAGCGGCGCCGCGCTCTTGGCGGTCTGATATTTGTAGATATCCGTGACAGGACCGGTATATTACAGATAACTTTTGACGAGACTTTGAATAAAGAGATTTTTGATAGGGCGTATACGCTTAGAGCTGAAGACGTTATAGGCGTTACCGGAACGGTAAGAGAAAGAGGCGATGCCAATACAAAAATAGCAACCGGCGATATAGAGCTTCTTGCCGAGGATCTTCAAATCTTTTCAAAAAGCGAAACGCCCCCGTTTGAAATCGTGGAAAGCTCCAATGTAAATGAAGAACTCAGGCTTAAATATCGTTATCTCGATCTTCGCAGACCTGATGTACAGAAACCTATTATTTTCCGTTCCGCCCTTGCGGCTCTTGCGAGAGAGTATTTTATCAGAAATGATTTTATTGAGATCGAGACCCCTTATCTTATAAAAAGCACCCCTGAGGGCGCAAGGGATTATCTTGTTCCCTCACGTGTACACCCCGGTTCTTTTTATGCTCTGCCTCAATCTCCGCAGTTATATAAGCAGCTTTTGATGGTGTCTGGATTTGACAGATATATCCAGATAGCACGTTGTTTTCGTGATGAGGATCTTCGGGCGGAGAGGCAGCCTGAGTTCACCCAGATAGATATGGAAATGTCTTTTGTTGACGTTGATGATGTTATAGAGATGAACGAAGGGTTTGTTAAACGCGCGTTCAACGACTTTCTCGGCATTGAACTTTCTTTGCCTCTTCCGAGGATGACTTACCGAGAGGCTATGGAGCGTTTCGGTTCTGATAAGCCGGATACGAGATTCGGGCTTGAGCTTGTCAATATTTCGGAAACAGTAAAAGATTTCGGTTTCAAAGTTTTTGCCGATACGGTTGCAGCAGGAGGTTCTGTAAGAGCTGTTGTTGCGGAAAATTCGGCGGACAGACTTTCCAGAAGGGAAATCGACTCATTGACTGAATTTGTAAAGACATACCGGGCAAAAGGTCTCGCCTGGATAAAATACGGGGAACAGATAAGTTCGTCGTTTATGAAATTTTTGTCTGAAAATGAACAGCAGCGACTTATTGAGAAACTTGATATGAAACCCGGTGATACTGCGTTTATAATCGCGGACAGGGATCAGGTGGTATTTGCGGCTCTCGGTGCCCTCCGGCTTGAGATTGCTAAAAGATTTTCGCTTATTCCCGAAAACAGATACGATGTTTTATGGGTGACGGAATTTCCTCTTTTTGAATATTCTGAGGAAGAGAAGCGCTTTGTTGCGGAGCATCATCCGTTTACTTCGCCTATGCAGGAGGATTTACATTATATGGACAGTGATCCCGTCAGAGTACGCTCAAAAACGTATGATCTTGTTATAAACGGTATGGAAGCCGGAGGCGGGTCGATAAGGATATATAATCCTCAGTTGCAGCAAAAGATGTTTGAAGTTCTTGGTTTTACCCAGGAAGATGCTCAGGCCAGATTCGGTTTTTTGATTAATGCGTTTAAATACGGTGTTCCGCCTCATGGAGGAATGGCCTACGGTTTGGACAGGCTTGTCATGATTTTTACCGGATGTGACAGTATAAAAGATGTTATCGCTTTCCCAAAAGTACAAAATGCCTCGGAGCTCATGAGCGGGTGTCCGTCTTGCGTGGATTGCAAGCAGCTCGAGGAACTTCATATTAAACTTACAGAGGAATAAATCATGATTGATGTCGAAAATCTGACAAAGCATTACGGAAAAAAACTTGCGGTAAATGATGTCTCTTTTAGAATTGAAAAGGGTGAGATAGTAGGATTTCTCGGGCCTAACGGAGCCGGCAAAACAACGGTTATGAATATTCTTACCGGATATATATCATCGGATGAAGGGAAAGTCTCTGTCGCCGGTTTTGACATGCTTGAAGATCCTTTACACGCGAAGAAAAACATAGGTTATCTTCCCGAGATCCCTCCTTTATATCCGGATATGACGGTATTGGAATATCTTTCTTTTGTTTATGACCTTAAAAAATGTACCCTGAAAAAAGACGAGCACATCACTGAAATATGTGCGGTAACGTCTATTATTGATATTGCGAGGCGCAGGATAGGGAATCTTTCAAAAGGATATAAACAGAGAGTAGGTTTTGCCCAGGCTCTTATGGGTGATCCCGAAATACTTATTTTTGATGAGCCTACGATAGGGCTTGATCCGCGTGAGATCATAGAGATACGTAATCTTATCAGACGTCTTGGCGCATATCACACGGTTATACTGAGTTCTCATATTCTTTCGGAGGTCCAACAGGTTTGTGAAAGAGTAATCATCATCAACAACGGTGAGATCATTCGTGATGAAGGTGTAGGAGGGCTTTTGGACGCGGCGACTCCGACAGATAGGTATGCGGTACGCATAGCCGGTACGGGAGATGAGGTTATGCGGATGCTAAAAGGTATTGCGGGAATATTGAAGGTAGAATATATCGGGACAAAAGAGAAGGATTCCTATGATTTTATTGTGGAATCCAATAAAGATATTGACATACGGAGAGTTTTGTTTACTGAGTGCGCAAAACGTGGGTGGTTCGTTTTGTTGTTGTCTCGGCTCGGTCTCGCGCTGGAGGACATATTTTTAAATATTATAGATTCCGATGACAGAAAAAAATTATCCGGGTCAGACGATGAGAAAAATATCTGAAAGAGGTTTTGAGAAGACATGATATCTATAATAGGGCGTGAAATTACGGCATATTTCGTAAATCCTGCCGGATATGTTCTGATAGGATCATACGGGATATTGTCCGGCATATGCTTTGTATTGTCGGTTGTGGCGAATATGTCAAGCAATATGATATCATATTTCGGTGTATGGCTGTATTTTGTGAATGTTATTCTTGTATGTCTTTTATCTTTTCGGTTTTTCAGCGAAGAGAAAAAAAATAAGACGGATCAGTTGCTGCTTACGGCTCCCATCAGCCTTTTTTCTATTGTAATGGGTAAATTTTTAAGCGCTGTGATTATTTTTACCGTGGCAACGCTTATAAATCTTTTTTATGCGTTTATAATTTTATTGTTTTCTTCTTCTACCACAAATGATTTTATAATACAGTTTATATGTAATTTTTTAATACAGTTTATAGGGATATTGCTTGAAGGATATGCCATGATAGCCGTTTCGGTTTTTATTTCGTCGCTTACTGAAAGCCAGATAGGGACAGTCGCGGCGACATTTGCGGTTTTGATAGTTATGTTTGTTGCGGACAGTATAGCCGGTTTTTTGCCCGGATGGGCAGAGATTGCTCTTAAAAGTATAAGTATGTATTCACGTTACAGTGATTTTTCACTGGGGATTCTCAGCTTGTTCCCGACTGTATTTTATATTAGCATTACGGCTTTGTTCATATTTCTGACAATGCGTGTTATTGAAAAAAGACGTTGGGCCTGACGTTTTTATAAAAAATATGGTTTTTGTCGAGAGGAAATTTTATGAAAACGAAAACAAAGAAAATAATTAAATACGGGTCTATCACCACGGTTTCGGTCGCGGTGGTAACCGCGGCAGTTATCGCCTTGAATGTGATGCTGACGGTGCTTGACGCTGCGTTTGGGCTGAGCCTTGATTTTTCACAATTCGGATTAACGGAAATAGACGATGTTTCAAAGGATTTTCTTAAAACTCTTGATACGGATATAGAAATAATAATAAACGGCAATGAGGACGAATTCAAAGCTTCGACATGGGATTCCGTTACGGTAACGAACGATGAGGACGGAACAGAATCCAATCAGTCAGGTGTTTCGGGGAAAAGATACACTTATGAGCTCGTTGACAGTTTTCGTAAAAACAGTGATAAGATTACAGTGTATTATATCGATTCACGTTATAATCCGGGATTTTTCAAAGAACGCGGGATATCTCTTGAGGAAGATGATTTTATTATAATTTATTGCCCGTACAGCGGAAGATCATTTTCTATAACAAACGATGTTTTCACATATTATACGATGATTTCTCTCGAGCGCAGGATCGCGGCGGGAATATACCAGACGACAAAAGATGATCTTCGCCGTGTTGCCATTATTTCCGGACATAATGAAAAAATTTCGGAATATCCGTATATATATGAACTTTTGACAAATAACGCATATTTGGTTGAGACGCTCGATCTTACTTCCGTCGATGAAATTGACGGGGATATTGATATCCTTGTTGTTATTTCACCGCAGCTGACATACAGTTCAAATGATATTCTCAAACTTCGTGCATATATGAACGGTGGAGAGAATCTCGGACGTAACATGGTCGTTTTTACCGACACAGAAACTCCGGACAATCCGTTTCTTGAGGATTTTCTGTCAACGGAGTGGGGGCTTGAGATAGGAGACGAAGTCGTGTACGATCCGGCAAATTCCAGCACCGTGCTCAATACTACAGAGCCTTTTCTGAAAGTTGCATATCCTGCT
Source organism: uncultured Clostridia bacterium (assembly GCA_944382895.1). Lineage (GTDB taxonomy): Bacteria > Bacillota > Clostridia > Oscillospirales > UBA644 > QAKR01. The sequence continues at coordinate 41,298 of CALWNV010000004.1, forward strand.
AATTCCGTTGCGCAGGCGGCTGCCGGGGATCTTTATTCGGCAAACGCTTATCAATTCCTTGCTCTGGGTAAAACACGCAATATAAACAGATCGTTTGAAAGCAAAAACGGTGTCCAGACTGCGGCTTTGCTGTCTACTTTTGATTCAAATTCGTTTGGCAGACCGATTTCTCAGAATATAGTCGATTCCTTTGATTTCAAAAATGTCACAAAACAAGAAGGGGACTCGACAGGTCCGTTTAATGTGGCGGCGATGTCATATATTCAGAAATCCGGCGATACAGACAAAGTATATTCATTATATTCTTCCAATGTTGTATTGTTTGGCTCGACTGCCGTACTTGATACCAGGTATATGGCGAATATGACAGGTTCTACTCAAAGTACAGCAGAATATATACTGTCTTTATTTGAATTTCTTGTAAACGATGATAATGTTATAGATATCGGTTCAACATCCCTTATTCACTCTGGCATATTCTTTGACAGCGATTTTGTTGCGTATGTGACTATAGGTGTTATCATATGCCTTATTCCCTCCGTATGTGCTGTTTTCGCTGTAATGACATGGAGGCGCAGGAAAAACTTATGACGAAGAAAAATATATTGCTTATAATAATAGCCGCGCTTTTATTGCTTATCATGACAGGCGGAGCGATTTTGGTAAAGACTGTCTTTTGGGAAAAAGAGCAGACAGATCCGACGATAGATCCTGATGTATCCCCGTCATATGACAGAGAGGGGACGGAGATATATTCGGTAAATTCTTATGTATATCAGGGGCTTACGGTAAAAAACGCCTCAGGTGAATATACGATACGTAAAAACGGAGATAACTATTATTTTGAGGGAAAAGAAAATGTTCCGCTCCTGTCGGCCACATCGAAGGCGTTATATGAGTGTGTTTTGTCTCTTAAAAATGAGAGTACTATAACAATGGACGCGCAGAAAATGTCTGATTACGGGCTTGAAGAGCCTCAGGCTGTTATTACTGTTTTGAAGGAATCGGGGAATGATGATATTCTTTTATTGGGAGATAAAACCCCGGACGGAGGCGGTTATTATTTTTGTAAGCAGGGAGAAAAAGCTGTTTTTGTTGTGAGTTCGTATTTCGGCGATCGTGTTTTGAAGTCGAGAACAGATTTCTATGTTACCGATCTGAGTATCAATTTTGATGTTTCTTACCTCAGAAAACTTGAAATATCCCGTTCTTCCGGTTATGAACTTCTTTTAAGATACGGAACTGATGAAGAGATCGCTTCAGGGAAATATGAAAGCACTATGTTGTTAGAGAAACCGTTTGAGGTAGGAGCGAACAATGCAAATGCGCGGGCGGCGGTTGAAGATCTTTCTCATCTGGATGCCGATAAGATAATATGTGATGAATTAACCGATGAAAATCTTGAAAAATATGGGTTTACAGACCCTGTGACAGTCACTGTTGAAGCGGATGTCGATGTTTCGAGCACTTCGGCCGGAAATTATACTAACGATATTTTTGATCAAAGCGTTACGACCCAAACTTTTGACAGGGTATCTTCTACCTATTATGTGGGGGACACTGACGGGCGTGATACTTATGTGATGTACGGTGACCGTAAGGTTATTTATGCGGTCGATAAAGATGTTTTCGCGTTTCTTGATAAGAATATCGATTATTTTTGCCAAACTCTTGTTTCTATAAAATATCTTCGTGATCTGAAGGAAATCGATATAATGTTTGACGGCAGAACATATTCTATAAAAACATGGACCGAAACTGATGAAGAAGGAAATACATCGTATAATGCATCATATCAGAACGCTCCGAGAAAAGGTTCCGATATCCAGGCTCTTTACGGACTGATAGTCGGGGTGGTCCAATACGGTATGGCAGAAACTCCTGGTACGGAGTCTATATTGACAATAACGCTCAAGAGTAAGGACGGGATCGATCAGGTCATAGAATTTTTGCCTTATGACGGAGGAATTTATGCGTTTTGCGCGATCGATGGAAGCGGGACTTTTAGAGTTATTACTTCCCAATTGGATAAGATAAAGGCTGCTACTTTACAATTTGTCAACGGCGAAACCGTGACGGTAAGTTGACAGACATTAAATTATCGGTAAATCTGGTTCTTAAAGCACAACAAGGAGAGATGATATATATGACAATTAAGTTACCTGACGGTGAAATTTCAGCCGTTGAAAATGAAAGCGCGTTCAGCGTTCTTATGAAAAAAGATCCGCAAACAGCGAGAGCTGCCCTTGCATGCGAAATCAACGGTAAAGTAACTGAGCTTTCGTCTTCGCTTAAAGACGGCGATGAGCTGAAACCTCTTACTTTTGCAGATGAGGAAGGAAGAAAAGTTTTTTGGCATACAACCTCTCATGTTCTTGCCCAGGCGGTTAAAAGGTTATATCCTGAGGTAAAGCTTGCTATAGGTCCCGCTATAGAGACGGGGTTTTATTACGATTTTGATACTGACACCCCGTTTACGCCGGAAATGCTTGACAACATTGAGGGAGAGATGAAAAAAATCGTTAAGGAAGGTCTGAAACTTGAAAGATTTGTCCTCTCGAGAAATGAGGCTTTGGAATTGATGAAGGATGAGCCTTATAAGACAGAGCTGATCAATGAACTTGGCTCTTCCGCAGAGATAAGTTTTTATAAACAGGGTGATTTTACCGATCTTTGTGCCGGGCCGCATCTTTTTGATGTTTCTAAAATAAAAGCTATAAAACTTCTTTCGGCGACGGGCGCATATTGGCGTGGCGACAGCAATAAAAAAATGCTTCAGCGTATATACGGGGTTTCGTTTATGAAAACAGCCGAGCTTGAAGATCATTTGCAAAAGCTTGAGGAGGCGAAGAAACGTGATCACAATAAACTCGGAAGAGAACTTGAACTTTTCACTACCTCAGATCTTATAGGTCAGGGGCTTCCTGTTTTGTTGCCTAAAGGCGCGCGCATAATACAGATTCTTCAGCGCTTTGTTGAAGATGAGGAGCAGAAACGCGGATGGCTCTTGACAAAGACACCATATATGGCGAAAAGTGATTTATACAAAGTTTCCGGGCATTGGGATCATTATCTTGACGGAATGTTTGTCCTCGGGGACCCGGCAAAAGACGGAGAAGAGGAAGTCTTTGCTCTTCGTCCCATGACATGTCCGTTCCAGTATCAAGCATATCTGAATAAAAGCAGATCTTATCGCGATCTCCCGTTGCGTTATAATGAAACCTCTACACTTTTCCGCAATGAGGCTTCCGGTGAAATGCACGGGCTTATTCGTGTAAGACAGTTTACTATTTCGGAAGGACATCTTATGTGTCTTCCTGAACAGCTTGAAGATGAGTTTAGAGGTTGTCTGGAGCTTGCTATTTTTATGCTGAAAACATTAGGTCTTTATGAAGATGTGTCTTACAGATTTTCTCAATGGGACCCGGATGACCGTGAAAAATATATTGGGACAGAGGAGCAGTGGAACGAAGCGCAAAATGTTATGCAGAGGATACTCGATCATCTTGAGATCCCTTATAAAATAGGAAAGGGTGAAGCTGCGTTTTATGGTCCGAAACTTGATATACAGATAAGAAATGTTCACGGTAAAGAAGATACTCTTATCACCATCCAGATCGACCAGATGCTTGCGGAAAATTTCGGGATGGAGTATGTTGACAGAGACGGGGAAAAGAAGCATCCATATATTATTCATCGTACATCTATCGGGTGTTATGAAAGGACATTGGCTTTACTTATAGAAAAATATGCCGGCGCGTTCCCGACATGGCTTGCCCCTGTCCAGGTAAAAATATTGCCTATCTCTGAAAAATTTATGGAGTATGCTTATAATATCAAAAAAGAGCTTGAAACTATCGGTATACGGGTCGAACTTGACGACCGTAATGAAAAGATAGGCTATAAAATCCGTGAGGCGCAACTTGAAAAAGTACCTTATATGCTTATTGCGGGCGAGAAAGAACAGAGCGGTGGCTTGGTAAGCGTTCGTGCAAGGAAAGACGGAGATCGGGGACAGATGCTTCTTTCTGAATTTATAGGTATTATTTCCGAAGAGATAAAAACAAAGGAGATAAACTGATAAAGCTGATATGATTTTCTGTCGTTTATAAATGCGTTGGTATTACCATAATATAAAAAACTCGGGAGAAAAAATTTACTTTTCTCCCGAGTTTTTATTAAAAATAATTTCTATAAATGATTTGTTAGTAAAAGCGTATGATTAAAAATAATTGAGCCTGCTTCCCGTGAATATATGTAAAGGATGGCTCGGTTGAGAATAGTATACATCAGCTGTTTGTTTCTTGATAAGGATTTTTTTTATGCCAAACCAACAAAAGAAACAGACTCAGTGTACAAATTCCTGAGCCGAAAAGGAATGCCAACGTAAGACTTTTTTCAGATAACGCTCCAAAAATAAGATTTGTTCCGATGGCAACACAGTTTATGATAATGGAATTCACGCTCAATGCTGTTGCGCGGTTAGCTGTTTTGATTTGTCTGTTCTGTATCTCAGATTGAAACGGCTGAAACATTGTGTCGGAAATACGTAATGTCAGGATGCTGATAACAGAAGGAATTGCGTATTGTGTTACTGCAAGTGTCAAACAAGAGAGTATGGATAAAACGCAAAAAAGAAAAAATGACAGGAGTATCCCTATTCGTTTGGTAATTGAGGATGAATAGCCTCCAAGCAGGCCAAGCATAGTGACAATAATATAAATTACCCCGATAGCGGCATTATTAAGACCGCATTGTTCGTATTGCAGTTGATTTAAAAATACGGTGATTGTCTGATGTGCTTCCGATAAAAATGCCACTGAAATGAGAAATAAAATCAAAGTGCGGTTATGTAATGTTTTTCTCAAAGTAACTCTGAATGGTTCCTGACAGAGCTTATTTGATTTTTTTTGTTTTACTTCTGTAAGAAAAAAAGAAAGAAATGCGGCGATTCCGTAGCTGACGACCGTCAGAAACCCGGCCATGTGGTAATAATTTTGTATTAATAAAGAAAATATCAATGAGGCAATCAAAAGACCGGCCATTCCCATACTGTTATAAATGCCAAAGGCTTTTTGACTGTTGCCATTTTTACACGATAAATAAATAATACCGGAGTCTACACCGGAAAACCCGGCCAGTACTATGCTTAACATAATACGTTCCGATAGAAAATCAAAAAAACCGGTTGCTTGCCAAAAGATAATTTTAGAGATAAAATATAATCCGCAGCAAAAAATCATCGTTTTTTTGTATCCGATTTTGTCAGCCACAATTCCCCATGGTATTTCAAGTAATATGCATAATGCCAGAGAAATGCTTTCAATGACCGTAATCTGAAAGACGGAAATCCCCTGTGCTTGTCGGTATAAAGTAGCTATAGGTCCATAAAAAACCATGCCTTGCAAAAAAGCAATAGCGTACATTATATATAAATTTTTTTTCATAAAAAAGCCTCTCTGAAATTTTTCAACACAACAACATGACACCTTTTACTCGGTGTCGTCGCAACTAAGAATAATGTTGATGTGATTAAATCAGATAGGACAATTCATAGCGATTATTCTCTTTCGTTGGATATAATTTTATATGTATTTTATATGTATCCGAATTTTAACTCAAATCGATTTTCCCCGCCACTATCCTGAATATTACCATCGCGTCAGTGATATTGACTTTTTTATCGGAGTTGATATCTCCGGTATCTTCGTTTTCAAGAAACTGTTTTCCCGCTACATGTCTGAATACCATCATTGCATCCGTAATGTTTATGCTCATATTATTATCAACATCGCCTGACATATGGGTGGCGGTAATTATAATCAGCGGATCGCTTAAGGGCCCTTCTGTTTCTTTTGAAACCGACGATACAGCTACCGTATAAAGTGTTTGAGGTTTAAGGTTTTTATATGTGTAGAAAGAATTTGTTACGGTGTCTGTTCCTTCCCCGTTAAGGTATATTTTATATTCTTGTGTTTTAGAAATCTCATCCCATTCTATATAAATTATACTGTCGGATATGTATACTGCTCTTACTTTTGGTTTTTGAGGTGTCAGCGGCTCTGTGATATTCCCGTTTTTTGTGAAATAATCGAAAACAGGCGTATCTGCTATGCATTTAATTATTGGTACGGACGAAACTATTTCTTCACCAAACAATATTTCTTCAGCCGCTATTTCCATTTCTGCAAGCGAGGAAGTGTTATAAAATGCCCGGTCACATATAAATCTGACTGATTCGGGGATTTTTACAGAAGAAATATCTGTATCGTAAAATGCATAAGCTGCAATCACTTTCGTTCCTTCTTTTACAGATATCTCTCCGGATATCTGTCCGTTTTTGCCACAAAGAACATCCCCGAAATATATAAGCCCCTGTCCAAGTGAATTCTGCCATAACGTGTTTTTGAAAACGTCTGCTCCAAAATAGGTTGGCAGATTTTCAAACGAAACGGTTTCAAGGTTTATACAATCAGCGAAAGCATAGTGTCCGACGCTTTCGATACCTTCATAAAATGATATTTTTTTAAGGTTTTTCGCTCCTCTGAAAGCACTGTTTCCTATTTTAGTTATCGGAACGGGAACAGTATATTCCGTATCGGCACGCCCGTGTGCGTAGGATATGATTTCCGTTTGGTCATAATTATAGAGTATTCCGTCCTTGACGGAGAAAAATCTGTTGTATTCATGTACACTGAACCATTCAAGATTTTCACATCCTGCGAAAGCTCCTGCTTCAATAGATGTAACAGTTTCTGTAAACGTTACGGAGGTAACACTTCGGCAGTTTGCAAAAGCTCCTGCTGCAATCGTCATGACGGGGCGACCTCCCAGTGTTGTTGGGATTTCCACGTCCCCGCCTGTCCCTATGTATCTGGTAAGTGTTGCTGCTGAGGCGTTGGTGGTATACTCAAATTCTGCTTCGACACCTTCTGCGTCAAGAAGAGAAAATTTCATATTGTACCTTAACGCATAATCATGTGCGGCAGACCCTCTGTAACAAAGTATTGTGAGGTCTTCGCATAAGTCAAAAGCGTAAAATCCTATTGACGTGACTCCGGAAGGTATTTCTATGGTTGTCAGCCCGCGACACGCGCGAAATGCGCATTCTCCGATTTTTTGCAGAGATTGAGGCAATATAAGAGACGTTATCCCTGCCTTTTTATCAAAAGCAAAATCTCCTATTTCCGTAACTTTTAATCCGTTTATTTCTTCCGGAACAGTTACGGATGTTTCTGAGCCTTTATATGCTGTAATTTTTACTGTATCTGTCATCTCATATTCAAAATAATCGTTTTGCTCGGCAAAAATACCGGTCTGAAAAAAGACTGCAATAGCGATTATCATTGAAACAGCCGTAAAATATTTCGCGCGGCGCACGGGACATCCTCCCTTTAATTTTTATAGAATACATAACCGTTTGTTATTGTAAACAAATCAGTTTTTTCAGCTATGATACGTATTGTTCTGATATCTTCAAATATATTTTCACCGTAAGCGGCGGTATTGTAAAAATAATCAACGGTTGCGGAGGATTGCGGCAAAACAGTTTTTTGTGACGGAGAGATCGGGATGGTTGTCGTGGCTGAAGAAAGGACTATTGAAGGGACTGTTATTTCATGATCTAAAGTATTTTCATATGTTATACGTATTCCGTTATATCCAGAGAAGTCTTTCCCTGTCAGTAGACTGTCGGCCGGGATAGTAAACCTTGAAACACCTTTCGAAAAATCTATATATAATTTGTTGTTTTCTATTTTGAAGGCTTTGTTTTCAAAATTATTGGAAGAAATGTTTTTGAGAGCGTCATACGTCTTTTCCGAGGATAAATCAAATAAATCACTGAACGCCGAATACTCGGAAAATATAAGATGTTTTATTGTGTTTGTTTTTCCCCGATATCTTAATGTGAATTCAAATGTAAAATCAATTATATCCTTTCCTATTTCAAACTTTCCGGAAAACTTGTTTCCCGAAAGCTCTTGCTCAACTCCGTTTATCAATAGCGTTGTCCCTGGCATAACGGTGATATCAACAATTATATAAGGAGAAAACATTTCTTCTTCGTTATCTTCTTTTGTTTTTATAATAAACGGTATGTCACAGTTTATAACGGTATCAAGTTTTTGTTTTATTTGTTCCGCTTCTGATGGTGTAGTTGCTATACGGCTTTCGCTGATTACGGCTTTTTCTATATATTCAGTCAAAGCGTCGTTTATCGGGATATCCAGTAGATATGCCGAAAGCGAGACTCTGTTTTTAAGTTTATTGATATACTCTCTGTCGCTTTCTCTGCCGAAATCGTTGTTCCCCATTAACTCTGCGATAAATTTTGCTATATCGGTGTTGTCTACTCCTCCGAGAAGAGTCTGAGTCCCGTATCCAATCGCAAAAAGAGGAACATCCACACCTGTATGCCCGGTGGTTGTGTAAATAATATCTTCCTCATTAAAATCGCCGTCCGGCAGCGAGATCCCGCCTGTTTCATGGTCAGCCGTGACTATCAGGACTGTATCCGGATTTTCTGCCACAAAACGCATGGCTATTTCCACCGCAGCGTCAAAAGCCCTGAATTCCTCGGCCATAGCATATTCATTATTGGAATGGTTCGATGTGTCTATTTGGGAGCCTTCCACCATCAAAAAGAATCCCTCATCACATTTAAGTGCGTCTATCGCTGTCTGTGTCATAAAAGCGAGATTTGTTTCCGCTTCAAATCCCACATAAAGCGCACCGGTATCAAACAGACCGAGTACAGGTGTTTCCCCTGATGCGGCATCTTCTTTTTCTGTTACATAATTCAGACCGTTTTCAATAGCATTGTCAAGTATAGGTTGATTTTTTTCTGTTGTGAAGTAATGACTTCCTCCTCCGAATAAAAGATCCAGAGTTCCGTCCTGGAGTTTTTCAAGTTGTTGAGTTGCTATGATTTCCTCATTTGAACGGGAGTCTGTATGTGCCGTAAAACCCGCCGGAGTTGCGTCTGTTACGTTTTTTGTTGCAATTACTCCTGTCTTCATTCCCGTGTCAGCTGCTACTTCAAGAACAGATGTCAGAGGTTTTCCCTCATCGGAAGATACTGAGATTTTACCGTTTTCGGTTTTGAATCCTGTGGCAAGAGCTGTTGCGGCAGCTGCGCTGTCCGTGATTTCTTCGGTTGAATATGTTGAAGCACTGCTTTTTATCGGCAAATGTTCCATTGCGGCGTTGCCTTCAACCTTATTTATGAGCTTTGCTGCTCTTATAGAATTAAAGCCCATCCCGTCGCCGATCATAAGTATGATGTTTTTGGGTTTTGTAAATTCTTCTGTTTCAAGCCTGTCTATGAGTTCTTGTGTCAGATTCGAGGAACTTCCGTCCAAGACCGGAGCGTTGCTGTTTATAAAAGGTTCCTCCTGTTGGGGGGGGATCCATGTCGGATCGTCTTTTTTATCGGATACGGTGCATCCTGAAAAACCCGAAAGAAAAACGAGTACAGAAAGAAAAAATGCAGCTTTTTTCATGTAAATCGTCCTTTTTATCATTATATACTGTTATTATACAATATAAAGGTTTTTTTTGCAATAGCATTATAAAAAATTTACAGCATTTTTTATGTAAAAATTTGACGGGAATATAAAAAATTAATCCCTGTATTTCAATTATTTTTGTAAAAACAATCTTGTTAAAATAACTAAAAAAATGAATATCTCTGTATTTTAAGTTTTGAAAATTGTTTTTACATTACGGTTTATGTGATTTACGTTTTTTATTGTATTGGAAGTAATAGTTAAACAAATATAAAAACCGGATCCGTGTTATTGTCGGACCCGGTACGAATAAATAAGACCTGTTTTTTGTAAAAGCGGTTTATTCTGACCGCATGTATTTGTATTTATCTTCTTTTTTTATTTTTCTTATGACTTTGCATGGATTGCCTGCCGCAAGAACATTTTCCGGAATATCCCGCAATACTACGCTTCCCGCTCCGATAACCGAATTGCTGCCGATAGTCACTCCTCCGATTATTGTCACGGAGCCGCCTATCCACACATTATCCCCGATTGTAACGGGGAAAGCATATTCAAGCCCGTTTATTCTGTCTTCGGTATCAAACGGATGTCCGGCAGCGTAAATGCTTACATTCGGTGCAATAAGAACATTATCACCTATCCTGATATAATTTCCGTCAAGGACGGTGAAGTTATAATTCGCAAAAAAATTTTCTCCGACTTCGATATGATAACCGTAATCGCATTTGAACGGAGGGAGAACATCTATTTTCTCTCCGGTTTTGCCAAGTATTTTTTTGATTGCATGTAATCGTTCGGTATAGTGTGATGGCGGAATTTTATTATATTCAAATACCGCGTCCTGTATTTTATAGCGGTGTTCAACAAGCTCTCCGCCCGGAAGATACAGATATCCCCGCTCCATTTTTTCTTTTTCCGTCATGATGTCATATTTTCGTGGCGGTCAAGATAGGCTTTTGTGAGTTCCATTGCCGTATAGCAGTCTTCAAGCCCTTCAAATTCAAGAGAGTAGTTGCCTGTATATCCTTTGCTTTTGAGTATGCGCAGGCATTGAAGTACGGGAACCGCTCCGTGTCCGACGATCGTCCCTCTGAGCCAATTCCCGGCGCGGGAACAAATCCATCCGTTTCCCGGAGACGGTTCTGTCCCGGGTTTGAACAAAAAATCTTTTATATGGACATGAAAAGCATACGGAGCCATCCTTGCCACCGCTTTAGCCGGCTCCTCATCAGCGCATAAAAAATTTCCCATGTCTATAAGCGCACCGAAATTTTCGCTGTTGACAGCGTTTATAAGTTTTTCAACGCGACAACTGTCCTGACTGAAAAAACCGTGGTTTTCGGTCATTGTCTTGATCCCCATTTCCTTTGCGTGGTCAGTGACACGGCGGATTTTTGGGGCCGCGATCGGGATAAGATCGTCATATGTGCATTTTCTTATACGATCCGAAAATCCGTTTGAAACATCGTGACGCATCAATGGCGCGCCGAGAATTTTTGCAATTTCCAGTTCGCCGATGAGCCGATCATCTTCTCCTTCCGCGAGGAAATCAGCGCCGATCGTATATGCGGTGATCTCCATGTTTTCATCTGCACAGAAATCACGTAAGGTTTTTTTTTTTTTTTAGGGAAAAACACCTTCCGGAGCGTATGTTGAAATAAATTCTACTTGGGTGTACCCCAGGCTTTTTGCCGCTTTTATCGCGGCAAATATATCACAATTATGCCGTCCCATATACGGATGAAGTGCGTATGAGCTGATACCCAGTTTCATTTTTTAAGACCTCTTTATAAAATTAATATAGTTTTTTTAGATTTTCGGTCAAAAAGTCCATCGCGAGTTTTATGTCTTTTTCCGGATTAACACCGACTTCTCTTTCAATTGTCAAAAATCCGTCGTACCCTATATCTTTAAGTGCCGCAAGATATTCGGGGAAAGGAACATCTCCTGTGCCAAGCGGTTTTTCTTCAAAGTCATCAAGCTTCGGGCTTGTTGATATACCGTCTTTTGCATGTGTGTGGACTATATAATCTTTAAGTGTGTAAACGGCTTTTACCGGGTCGTCACCGCAAAGCATTACGAAATTTGCGGGGTCAAGATTGACTTTTGCGCTTTTAACCCCGGCTTCTTCAAGACATTTTTTCAGTACGATCGCGGGTTCGGGTCCTGTTTCAAGCGCGAATGAACATCCTATCTCGTCACCGTATCTGCCTAAAGCAGTTACAGCTTTCACAATAGTTTTGAATGTGGGATGATTTTCATCTGACGGAATAAGCCCTACATGTGTGGTAATAATGTCAGAACCTAATTCAAGGGCAAAATCCATAACTTTTTTTGTCATATCGACAACTTCGTCATTTTTTTCTTCATGTTCAAAGCCCAGCCCGAAATCTCCGCAGATCGCAGAAAAAACAAGCCCGTTATCCGCTACAAATTTTTTGATATCGCGGATTTCTTCTTTTGTAAATTTGCCCGGGCCGAAATCTTTGCCCGTGGCGTAAGGTTGTATGCCCTGTGCCCCTATCTCCCTTGCTTTTATTACGGCTTCTCTGAACGGGAGCCTGAAACTGTCGGTTATAACGCCTATTTTCATCATATAAAATCCCTCCGGATAATTTTTGTACAGAAGAAGTATATCACAGTGCTTTATATAAGTCAAGAGCGAGATTGTGTATGTTTTTTGTTTTTAAGATTTTGTCTGAGATAAAAAAGAAAAAGAATGTATGCCGTGTCAAGCACGAAAGACAAAACAGTCCCTATGGTCCTTCCCGCAAGCATTACAAAGGTTGTAAGAAGGAGATCGGCACATATAAAAACCATAGATGGTATTATAAACAATGTGACTCTTTTTTTCAGGGTAAAAAAACAGTTTATTATCAGACATACATATGCGAGTACGGGCACTGAGATAAACAGGATTTTCCACAGGACGGAAATATTTCCTTCGGATAGTGAGAAAAGAGGAAAAAATGTCAAACTGTAAAGTATCCTCGGAATATATAAAAAGACGTCTGTGATTCCGATCCAGATCAGGCCAACCCCCGCCAGAGGTGCCGCAATACTGTAAATAAGTATCCAGAAAATCGCTTTAGCCGGATTGATTAGCTTTGAGTCTTTCATCAGTTCTCCTTTTTTGACAGAGCATATATTGCGGCCGCGCCTGCGATAAGTAACAAAAGAGATGCTGTTATATTAATGATCCACCAGAGTGTGCCGGATGAAAGGTTTGTGCTTATTTCTGGGATAATAGATTGAGTAAATATTGCAAGAGGTGAACCGATTACAAATCCAAGAAT
>CALWNV010000005.1 GCA_944382895.1 uncultured Clostridia bacterium
CTTTTTATGTTTTGTCAGAATTTGTTTATTTTTCCTGAGAATAATCTTTTGCCGCTTTTATAAATTCTCTGAAAAGCGGATGAGCTCTGTTAGGACGTGAGCGAAGCTCCGGATGGAACTGAACTCCCACAAACCATCTGTGTTTAGGTATTTCAATTATCTCAACGAGTTTTTCATCAGGGGAAAGCCCCGCAAATACCATTCCGTTTTCTTTACATACTTCACGATATAAATTTGCAAATTCATATCTGTGACGGTGTCTTTCATATATAAGAGGAACGTTTTCATAGGCACGGGAGGATATAGTCCCGTTTGTAAGTTTACACGGATAAAGCCCTAAACGCATGGTCCCGCCTTTATCCGAAATATTTTTTTGATCCGGCATTATGTCTATTACTCCGTGTGATGTACCTGTATCTATTTCTGTGGAATTGGCATCTGTATAACCGAGTATATTTCTTGCAAACTCTATTACAGCCATCTGCATTCCCAAACATATACCGAAAAATGGAATGTTGTTTGTTCTGGCGTAGCGTACGGCTTCAATCTTCCCTTCAATCCCTCGGTCACCAAAGCCTCCCGGTACCAGTATTCCGTCCGCGTCACTTAAATATTTATCGGCGTTTTCACGAGTCAGGTCTTCAGACTGTATCCAGTCTATAGATATGTTTATATCGTTTTCAAATCCTCCATGACGAAGAGCTTCTGCTAAAGAAATATATGCGTCACGCATTTCAACATATTTTCCTACAAGCGCAATTTTAACACATTTATCAGCGGACATGATTTTATGGATCTTATCTATCAGATGTTTCCATTCTGTTAGATCCGGGGTGTTCTTTTCGAGATTAAGGCGTTTACAGACAACATTTCCTAACCCTTCTTTTTCAAGCATTAAAGGCACTTCATAAAGGGTTGACGCGGTCATGTTTTGAATAACTGCTTCTTCTGGAACATTGCAGAAAAGTGCGATTTTTTCGCGTCCTTCCTGTGGAATTTCTATTTCTGTCCGGCAAACGATGACATCAGGCTGAATACCTATTGATAAAAGCTCTTTTACGCTGTGCTGCGTAGGTTTTGTTTTTAATTCATTGGAGCCAGATATATACGGAAGAAGTGTAACATGTATATACATACAGTTTTCTGCTCCGACCATGTTTTTTACCTGACGTATTGCTTCAAGATAAGGAAGGCTTTCAATGTCTCCGACAGTTCCGCCGATTTCCGTTATTACTATATCAGTATTTGTCGCTTTAGCAACGTTGAAGACATTGGCTTTTATTTCATTTGTGACATGAGGGATTACTTGTACTGTTTTCCCAAGATATTCGCCCCGGCGTTCTTTTGAAATTACAGACCAATATATTTTGCCTGTGGTTATGCTGCTGTCAACGGTCAGATTTTCATCAATAAATCTTTCGTAATGACCTAAATCAAGATCAGTTTCGGCTCCGTCATCAGTAACAAAAACTTCGCCATGTTGGTATGGGCTCATGGTCCCGGGATCAACATTGAGATAAGGATCAAATTTCTGAACGGTAACTTTATATCCTCTTGCTTTAAGAAGTCTGCCTAAAGAAGCTGCGGTAATCCCTTTCCCCAGGCCGGAAACAACCCCTCCGGTGACAAATATATATTTTGTGCTCATGATACACCCTCCATAAACTATCACATCAAAATATATTATACTATATACGGAAACGTATGTCAATAAGAAAATAAAAAAAATATCCGATAGATTTTTATATGTTTGGGTGTGTTGTTTATGAATATGTAAAATGGACATCACGATGTTTTTATATGGAAAAGAGACTCTGACTTTCGGTCAAAGCCTCTTCGTAATGGATTTACCGTTTCACGGAACAATATTTAATCATATAATTATTACTCCGCGCGGGCACCTTCCCGATTGCAGCGTATTAGTTGCAGCCAGTGTCTTTGCAGCAGTAAATAATCAATGCGGCAATCATAAGTGTCCAAAAGCAGTAATTGTTATTACACATGTAAAAACTACCTCCTAAGTTAATTCTATCCGTTTTGTGAAGAGGTTTCTCCTCGGTATATACTATGTTTTTCTCTTTTTTTGTGTGCATAAAAAATTTTTGAGAATATTCTGTTATTGTAAAAGATTTTTTATACCGTGATTAAAAAATAGGATATTGCGGAAAAATAAAGATAAAGAAAACTTTCGGAGAGTGTTATATAAATGACTTCTGTAAAAAGAGGAGATATATATTATGCCGATTTGAGCCCCGTTATAGGGTCGGAACAGGGTGGAATACGTCCTGTCCTGATAGTACAGAATGATGTCGGAAATAAACACAGTCCTACAGTTATTGCTGCGGCAATAACTTCAAAGCTGAATAAAGCGAGACTCCCGACTCATATAGAAGTCGACGCAACATTTTACGGGCTTGCAAAAGATTCGGTTATTTTACTTGAACAAATACGAACCCTTGATAAAAAAAGATTAAAAGAAAAAATGGGGCATTTGGATGCCGTTGCAATGTATAAGGTAAATAAAGCCTTATCTGTAAGTTTTGGTTTGGATGAAGGGTTGTAAATGATATAAAAAAGCACGCGGACAAATTAACTGTCCGCGTGCTTTTTTTCTATAAAATGTGAAATGAGGTTGAATTTATTTTGCGGTTGGTTCAGAATTTATTAGGATCCGTGGGGTTGTTGAGAATGCCGAGCGTCGTTAGGATCGCCCCTGCGGCGGTCAAAACCGTATTCCATGTTTCGGATGATATTCCCCACTTAAGAGGAAGGTCAAAGGCAGAAAGCAGCATCCATACCGCACCTGCGATCGATACCCATGTTGCCCATGACCGAAAGCGAAGAAGAAAATTTTTCACTTTGTTTTACACCGTCCCTCTTTATAATATATTCACAACATTAAAAAACACCACAAATTATTAAGACGTGTTTTTACATAGGTGTTTTTTTATTTTAAGGGAAGATGTATCAATTCAAATATTATTCCGCTGTTTCCTCATCAAGATATGATGAAATCAAATCCGCGACATAAAAAAGCAGTGTTTGCGGGAATTGTTCGTTTACTTGTTTCAAAAGATTTTTATATTCATAGTCTTCTCCTCCATAAGGACCCATGTGGTAGAATATTGTAAGCTCTTCAAGGAATTTTAGTGAAACATAACTTCTGATAATCCTTATGGAGCGTGATGAGTGGGGCAGGGGAATAGACGGATTTTTCATATTTGACCATACTTCATATGTTTGCCATTTTCCGTCGACTTTACGGTTCCTGTCTTCTTTTACATAAAAATTACATTTACACAGATCGTGCAGCAGCGCGCATATTATTATACTGTCTTCGTCCATTTGTACGCCTTTTGCATCAAGCATTATTTGAAAATTTTCATAAACATTAAGGCTATGCTCTAAAAGACCGCCTTCAAAGTTGTTATGGAACTTGGTTGACGCGGGGGCGGTAAAGAAATCTGTACGTGTTTCAAGGTATTCAATAAGTTCTTTTATACCTTTTCTTCCGGTTGATATCAGAAGATCGATATATTCTTTTTTGAGAGCTTCTAATTTCTCTTCAGGGAATGTCATTGCTATCTCCTTATCTGGCCGTTGCCGTCAATTGTGTATTTTATTGTTGTAAGTTCATTTAGTCCCATCGGGCCGCGCGCATGCATTTTTTGTGTCGATATTCCTATCTCTGCGCCTAACCCGAAAACATACCCGTCTGTGAACCTTGTTGACGCGTTTACATAAACGGCTGCGGAGTCTACCTTTCTTTTAAACAGTTCGGCATTTTTATAGCTTTCGGTTATGATGGCGTCACTGTGATGCGTTCCGTATTTATTTATGTGCGCGATCGCTTCGTCAATGTTCTGAACGATTTTTACGGAGATTATGTAGTCAAGGAATTCAGTATAAAAATCTTCATCTGTCGCGGGTACGCAAGGGATGATTTCAAGCGTTTTTTTACATCCTCGTATTTCTACTCCTTTTTCGTCCAGCCTGTTCTTGATTTCCGGTAAAAATGTTTTCGCTATA
This sequence comes from uncultured Clostridia bacterium, assembly GCA_944382895.1. Taxonomy (GTDB): domain Bacteria; phylum Bacillota; class Clostridia; order Oscillospirales; family UBA644; genus QAKR01. The sequence continues at coordinate 4,030 of CALWNV010000005.1, forward strand.
TTTTTATGTACAAGTAAGCTTTCAGCAGCGTTGCATACTGATGGGCGTTGTGTTTTTGCGTTGAAAACTATATCAGCAGCCATTTTTTGATCGCAGCCGTCGTCTGCGTATATATGACAATTCCCTGTCCCGGTTTCTACCACAGGTATTTTTGAATTTTCCACAACTGAGCGGATGAGCCCTGCGCCACCTCTTGGAATAAGAACATCTACATATTCAGAAAGACGCATGAGTTCGGTCGCGGTTTCTCGGGATGTATCTTCTATGAGCTGAATGGCGTTTTTCGTGATTCCTGTGTTTTTGATAGCGTCCTGCATCGTCTTTGTAATGGCGATATTTGAATGAATCGCTTCTTTCCCGCCGCGTAAGATAACAGAGTTCCCTGATTTCAGGGTAAGGGCGGCCGCGTCCGCTGTTACGTTCGGACGAGCTTCATAGATTATTGCTATTACGCCGAGAGGGACTCGGATCTTATTTATTCTAAGACCGTCCGTATTTACTGTTCCGTGCAAACATTCTCCTATCGGGTCGGGAAGAGCCGCTATCTGTAAAACACCTTCGGCAATACTGTCAATTCGTTCCTGTGTAAGGCGAAGCCGGTCTATCATCGCTGATTTTATTCCATTTTGCTCGGCTTTCTCAATATCTTTTTTATTTTCCTCAAGGATAAAAGAGTTATTCTTTCGCAAACTTTCAGCAATTGCTCGAAGCGCAGTATTTTTATCGTTTTGAGAAAGCAATGCTGTTTCGTATGATGCAACTTTAGCGGCGGCGCCTATTTCCGATAGTGTTTTCATTTATTCTTCTCCTTTGCGCAAAAAAGCGTTCCCACTTGTTTGTTTTCTAAAATATCATAAAGTATTTCGGGATTTTTTCCATATGCAACATATACAGGTATCCCTTTCTCCGTTGCGGTCTTCGCGGCGTATATTTTTGTTATCATGCCTCCGGTCCCTACATTTGAAGAAGTCCCTTGTGCAAGTGAAATGATTTTTTCGGTTATTTCTTCAACGATGTAAATAGGTTTCGCATCCGGGTTTTTTTTGGGATCACTGTCATACATATTATGAATATCGCTTAGAATTATAAGTAAGTCCGCTTCTATGCAGGTCGCTACGATTGCTGAAAGAGTGTCGTTGTCGCCAAATTTTATCTCCTCGACTTCAACGCTGTCGTTTTCGTTTACGATGGGAATACAGTTGTATGAAAGCAATGCATTGAATGTATTGATTACGTTTTCACGACGACGAGGTTCTTCTGTTGCGTCTTTTGTAAGCAGTATTTGACCTACATTATAACCATAATCCGAAAACATTTTGTCATATATTGCCATGAGTTCACTTTGTCCCACTGAGGCAACCGCCTGTTTTTTCGGGGTTGATGACGGCTTTCTGTCTAATCCGAGCTTTGTCCTTCCTACGGCCATCGCTCCGGATGATACGAGAATTATTTCATGTCCTCTGTTTTTTATGTCAGACATGGCTCTTACAAGACGTTCAATGGTACGTAGATTGAGTTTCCCTGTCGAATGCGTGAGAGTGGAGGATCCGATTTTTATTACGATTCTCATTAAAAAACCCCTTAATTTGTTCTTTGTATATATGCGTAACCGCCGGGTTGCATGGGTTCAAAAGCAAAGTTTAGTTCTTTAAGAGCCGCAATAACTCCCGGAAGTGCCGCCGCAGATTTTTCTTTATTATGCATAAGGACGAGGGCAGTTTTATATGTAGAGCCCAGTTTTGATGCGGCTGTTGTCTTGAGCTCTGACACAATACTTTCAGCTGTTGTTTTAGAGCTCCAGTCATTGGTATCAATATTCCAGTCTGACACAAAAATTCCTCTTGAGTCAAGTTCTTCCATTATTTGACGAAAAACATCTGCAGAGCCTCCGTATTTTTCACAAAAGCTTTTTGCAGAAGCCGTTCCGCTCGGAAGCCGTATAAGATTGATTTTTGTTCCGCTTTTTTCTTCAAGTATTGTTATCGCTTTGTCAAGATCATTGAAAAAAGCCTCTTTGCTTGAATATATTTCTGCGTAGTCATGCGAATATGAGTGTACGGCTATGACATGACCTTCATCCACTATACGTTTTAGAACGCTGTCATAGACGCTTGTCCCATCAAGTTGTCTGGCATTACAGTAAAATGTAGCTTTGATATTGTTTTGCTTCAAAATATCTAATATATCATCAGTATATTTAGACGGTCCGTCATCAAATGTAAGAAATGCGGTCGGGTTTTTTTTGTAATATACGGTGATTCTTAATTGATCATACTCTTTTTGAAGATTGTCAAGGATTTTTTTTGCTTCTTCGGTTTCTGTTTTTATGCCGGAAATTTCTTGTGAAAGTGTTTGCGTTCTTTCGTTTATAATAGTGATATCTTCATTTATTTCTTTTATAGAATTGTCGGTACTTGATATAAAAACACCGAGGAGTATACAGCATATTATCATTATTGAAGTGATTATAAGATAAATAAACTTCATTTTAACCTCATATAATTTCTTTTCGTGTTTTAATCGCGGAGATCATCTATTTGTTTTTTTAGGTTTTCGGCTTCGGTTTTTATTTTTGCAAGTTCGGATGCCGCGTTGGTTTTTTCTTCAACAAGTTCGGTATATGGTTGATTTACTTCGTTAAAGCTGTTTTCAAGTTTTCTGTATTCGATCCTTTTTGTTATAAATATTACCGTAAATACAAGGGTCGTTGAAACCGCTAAAAGTGTCAGGGTTGCCATTATAATTGTTCCGATTGTTTTGTTTTTCTTTTTCCTTTTTTTTACGGGCGGTCGCTGTTGTGACTGCACATTTTTGAAAGTTTTTGTTTTCTGGGTTATCAGAAGTTCAGTCCAATCATCATTATTCACATCATGTTTCATCCGCGATTCACCTCTTTCTTTGTCATTATTATCGTCTTGAAGTATATTTTTTATTAAAAACACATTATAACTATTTTTTTCAGTAAATCCTTCCATTTTTCATTAATTATCATTATATCATATATATCGGGTAATTTCAAGATTATTCGGTTAAATTATTCTGACAAAAAAGAAAGAAAAGAGTATTGACAAATATACTTAAATAATATATAATTATATAAGAGTTTGTTTTGACAATTTCCTTATAAATATTCAGAAAACAATATAAAATACAGGAGGTGCTGCATTTGGAGTACATAATTCCGATTATTGTCGGTGTTGTTATGTTGGCCGTCGGGTTTGCCGTCGGCATTATATACCGTAAACGTATTTCTGAGGCGACAATAGGTTCTGCTGAGCAAAAAGCCAAAGAAATAGTAAATGATGCGTTGAAAATTGCTGAAACAAAACAAAAAGAGGCTTTGCTTGAAGCGAAAGAAGATATTCATCGCAGCAGAGCGGAAGCCGAGAAGGAAATAAGAGACAGACGCAATGAGGTTCAGCGTCTGGAAAAAAGAATTATTCAGAAAGAGGAAATTCTTGATAAACGCGCGGAGCAATATGAAAAAAAGGAAAATATTCTTGCTGACAAAATAAAGGGCGTTGAGGAACTCCAGGCGGAAATTGAGGAAGTTAAAAAAGGAGAGAGAGCTGTCCTTGAACGCATAAGCGGTATGACAGCCGATCAGGCAAGATCTTATTTGATGTCCACGCTCGAAAACGAACTCAATCATGAACAGGCTGTAATGATCAAGGAATTTGAAAACAGAACAAAAGAAGAAGCTGACCAGAAGGCTAAGGAAATTATATCGCTTGCTATCCAGAGATGCGCATCGGATCATGTTTCAGAGGCTACGATTTCAGCCGTACCTCTCCCGAATGATGAGATGAAAGGGCGAATTATAGGGCGTGAGGGGCGAAATATCCGCGCGCTTGAACAGCTTACAGGTGTCGATCTTATAATTGATGATACTCCGGAGGCGATAACTCTTTCCAGTTTTGATGTCGTCCGCAGAGAAGTCGCTAGAATTGCTCTTGAAAAACTTATACAGGATGGTCGTATTCATCCTACGCGTATAGGCGATATGGTTGAAAAAGCGCGCAAAGAAGTTGATCAGACTATAAAAAAAGAAGGAGAAAACGCTGTCTTTACGGTAGGTGTACACGGTATTCATCCGGAGCTTGTAAAGCTTTTGGGCCGTCTGCGTTATAGGACATCATTTGGGCAAAATGTGCTTAAGCATTCGATTGAGGTCGCGCAGATATCCGGGCTTATTGCCGGCGAACTCGGCGTAGATGTGACATCTGCGAAAAGAGCCGGATTGCTGCATGATATAGGTAAGGCTCTTGACCAGGAAAAAGAGGGATCACATGTTTCCATAGGTGTTGAGGAAGCGAAACGTTATAAAGAAAGTTCCGCGATCGTACATGCGATAGAGGCTCATCACGGGGACGTTGAGGTAAAATCTATCCTTGCGGCTATTGTTCAGGCTGCTGATGCGATAAGCGCCGCAAGACCGGGTGCGCGTCGTGAAGATATCGAGAATTATATCAAACGCCTTGAGAGGCTTGAGGGCCTTGCAAATGATTTTGAAGGCGTAGAAAAAACCTATGCGATACAAGCGGGGCGTGAGATCCGTGTTATGGTTAGACCTGAAGAAGTTTCAGACGATTCGATGATCATCCTCGCTCGTAATATTGCAAATAAGATAGAGCAGGAGCTTGAATATCCAGGGCAAATAAAGGTTAATGTTATAAGAGAGAATCGTGCTGTTGAATACGCAAAATAAGTTCTATTTCGGTATATGATTTTAATTAAAAGAAGGCGTCGTTTACCATGACGCCTTTAATTTTTCCAAATAATTCAAAAACATGTCTTGATATGTCATTTTTTTTATGATACAATATATAAAATGGTTGATTCTATTGACGAACTGGGTTTGCAAAAGATAGATTGTTATATTTTATCGTTTTTTTTTGTTTGACCAAACATCCGAAACGAAAAACTCTTGAAAGAAGGTTATATCCAATGCCTCAGAAGCATGCGGAGGAAGAAAATACGCCTAATTACAGCCGCCATGACCGTTTTGCTAAAAAAGAAGCTGAAAAAATAAATAAAATTTTAATGATTGCCGGGTTTGTCATAGTTGGCATACAGATTGTTGCTACAATTGTGCTCAGTATTTTTGGATATAAATTAAATATGATACCTTTGAAATATTATTTACCAGGTGTCATACTTCTTTTTATTATAGCTATTGCGTTTTTCTTTATGCAGTTTCGCAGGATACCGGGGATCGTGGCTAAAGTTCTATCTGTGATATTTTCCGCATTTATTATTTTCTTATGTGTAGTTTCCGGCAAGACAATCGGCGCGATTTACGGTATGCAGGGTACTACGGAAATCATTCAGATGAATATTTATGTTATGGCTGATGATCCGGCTTCAGAGATAACAGATACTAAAGATTATCAGTATGGGGTACTTGCGGTTCTTGACCGTGATTATACTGACAGTGTCATATCGGATATCTCGGAAGAGTTTGGTAAAGATGTCGAGTTTTCAGAATATATTATGCCGGACACTCTTGCAGGGGCGTTATATTCCGGGGAAGTCAGAGCGATAATTCTTAATCAGGCGCAGATATCTTTTATTGAGGATCATGCGGAGTATGCTGATTTTTCAGAAAAAACTAGGGTTCTGAGTACTACTACAATTGAAAATAAACTTGATCCTCAACCGACACTGGATGTTTCGGAATTTGAAAAAGATGATTTCTTTTCCGTATATATCTCCGGCATAGACACTCGTAGCGGCGAGATACTGGCGAACAGCAGGAGCGATGTGAATATACTTTTATTTGCAAATAAGAAGACAAAACAGATATTGCTCCTTTCTACGCCAAGGGATACATATGTTTATATTCCAAGTTATGATTATAAAGATAAACTGACTCATGCCGGCAATAACGGAATAGAAGCTTCTATGGAAACTCTGGAGCAGTTTTATAATATAGACATAGATTATTATTTCAAGGTCAATTTCCAGGGGTTTGAAAATATTATAGATACTTTAGGAGGAATAGAAGTATATTCCGAGAAAGCTTTTCGATCTACCGCGGATTCTTCTTATAAGGGGCATTTTTTCACTTATAAAAAGGGCTGGAATACTTTGAATGGTGAACAGGCGCTTGTATTTGCGCGTGAAAGACATGCTTTTTCAGACGGTGATTTTCAGCGTGGAAGAAATCAAATGGCTGTGATAGAGGGTGTTTTCAATAAACTTATTTCTCCGGCTATTCTTACAAGTTATGTAAGCCTTTTGGATGATTTACAGACTTATTTCAAAACGAGTATGAGTTTTGATGAGATTACATCTCTTGTTCGTATGCAGCTTGATGACAACGCTGAGTGGAATGTGCGTTCATTTGCGATAGAAGGTGATGGTAAGACCCTTTCCGGAAGCGGGAAATGGGTTATGATACCTTATACTTCTTCTTTGTCGAAAGCGAGAGAACTTATCGCTGCGGTTGAAAGCGGCGAAATTCTTACAGACGCTATGCTTGGAGTTTCAGAAAACGATCAACAGGCGTTTGATAGATTTTAATGGACTATTTGTTTGATATAATCGCCGGGGCTGCCGTTATCATACGACAGCCCCGGCGAATTATATTTTATGTTGTTTTTTCTCGCAGTTAATACAATCTTGAAATAATGAAACAAAACAACCCCAAGACGTATATTATTAGATATTTAGATATTACAAATATCTTATATGAAAAATTATATAGGCATTACGGCATACGCGTTAAGATCGGCGGAAGCTGTATTGTTTTGCAGATATTCGTAATATGCCTGTGCGCCTATCATAGCCGCATTATCTCCGCAATATCGGAAATCCGGGGCAAAGAAATTTATTTTTTCTTTATTGCATTCTTCTTCAAGCTTTTTACGCAGAGTTTTATTCGCACTCACTCCTCCGGCAAGCACAAGTTTTTTGGCATTGTGATCTTTGCATGCTTTTACAGTATTGTTTACAAGTACATCGCATACAGCGTCAGTAAATGACGCCGCAATATCTGAGACAGGAATATCAAGTGAAAGTTGATGTTTTTGATGTATATAATTTATGACAGCGGTTTTTATTCCGCTGAAGCTAAAGTCGTATGGATTATCTTCGAATCTTACACGGGGAAAGTGTATCGAATTAGGATCGCCGGTTTTTGCTGCGGACTCTATCATTGGACCTCCGGGATAACCCAGACCGAGAACTCTTGCTATTTTATCAAATGATTCTCCTACTGCATCATCTCTTGTGCGCCCTAATATTTGATATTTCGTATATGTATGCGCTTTTACGATATGAGTATGACCTCCGGAGGCTATAAGCGCAATAAACGGCGGTTTGAGTTCGGGGTATGTAAGATATGTTCCCGCGACATGGCCTTTTATATGATGTACAGGTATAAGCGGTAATTTATGAGCGTAGGCCAAGCTTTTTGCAAAGCTTACACCGACTAAGAGTGAGCCTATAAGCCCTGGCGCGTAAGTTACGGCAACAGCGTCCGTGTTTCGCAGTCCGACAGGTTTCAGGGCTTTTTCTGTCAATTCTGAAATTACTTCCAAATGTGCGCGTGAAGCGATTTCGGGGACTACTCCTCCGTAAAGCGTATGAATATCGGTTTGTGATACTGTTTCCAACGACAATACTTCTTTCCCGTCTTTCACAACGGCAACAGATGTATCGTCGCAGGAACTTTCAAAAGCAAGTATGTTCATCTATATTCCTTCATTGCTGAAATGCATGATTATTCCGTCTTCATCAGGGGAATCATAAAGATTTTTTCTTATCCCGTCAATAATAAAGCCGCAACTGTTATATAATGATATCGCGTCATTATTTGACAGACGAACTTCCAGATAAATATTTTTACCTTTATGTTTTTCTATAAATGCCGTTAGAATTTTTTTTCCGTATCCCATTCGTTTTTTTGTACTTGCGAGTTTAATTATTTGACATTCATATTCTCCGACAGTTGCGACTATATAAGATAAAAGCTGTCCGTTTTTCTGAAACGAAAGTATTTCATATGCAGGGTTTACAGCCATAAGTTTTATCTCATGTTCAGCCAGGGGATGAGAAAAATATTTCTTTTCGGTTTCGGCGATCTGATGGCTTATATCGTTTTCATTTGTTATCTTCTTGATCATTTATTCTTTTGGCTTCTTTTACTAAAGGAATCAGTGCGTCTTCTATTTCTTGCGCACAACGTTCGTAACTTTCTATCGGCATACCGTATGGATCAACGATACCGTCTTCATCTTCCGTAAGCATTTTTACTTTATCTATTATATCAGGATAAAGGTCATGCATAGCGGCTCTGTGACCGTCTGTCATAACGTATATGACATCTGCCCATTCTGCAAGTTCATCAGTAAAAGGCTGGGATTCATGATTTTCAATATCGATCCCTTTCCTTTTCATAATCTCAATTGCATTTTCAGTTGCGGGAGCTCCTTCAACTGTCGCTATCCCCGCACTTTTTACTTTTATTCCGGAAATATCCGCTTCTGCAAGCATTTTTTCAAATAAAGCTTTTGCCATAGGACTTCGACAAGTGTTGCCAGTACAGACAAATAAAACGTTCATTTTCAGTTAGTTACCTCCATCAATGTGCATCATACCAGGTTTCTCCTTCGCCGATCTCGGCAATAAGAGGTACAGAAAGGTGATGCGCGTTTTCCATTTCATATTTCAAAATTTCTTTAGCACGTTCTTTATCATGTTGTGATACTTCCAGAATAAGTTCATCGTGAACTTGCAAGATTATACGCGCATCAAGTCTTTCTTCTTGCAATCTTTTATAGACATGGACCATTGCAAGTTTAATAAGATCAGCAGCCGTCCCTTGTATCGGAGTATTTCTGCAAACACGTTCTGCAAAAGCTCTTATCCGTCCGTTTTTTGCATTTACATCCTGTACATATCTTCTTCTTGCAAACATTGTTTCAACATATCCCTGTTCTTTTGCTTTGTTGATAATCTGCTGCATATAGTCCCGCACTCCAGAATATGTTTTCATGTAATTTTCAATGTATTGTTTTGCCTCTTTTACGCTGACATGGATATCTTGTGACAAAGAATATTCTCCTATACCGTAGACAATACCAAAATTTACTGCTTTCGCACGTCTCCTCATTTCACCGGAAATCATTTCAGGCGGAATTCCGAAAACCTGTGAAGCTGTTATTGTGTGGATATCTTTATTTTCAATAAAAGCCTGCTGCATCATTGGGTCATTGGCTATATGTGCAAGGACTCTCAATTCTATTTGAGAATAGTCCGCATCAAGTAGGGTGTAACCTTCTTTTGCCCTGAAGACTTTGCGAAGGTTTCGGCCGAGTTCTGTTCGGACAGGTATATTTTGAAGGTTAGGTTCTATACTGCTTATGCGCCCTGTCTGCGTGACTGTTTGCGTAAATACAGTGTGTATTCGTCCGTCTTTATTGATAGTTTTCAGAAGTCCGTCTACATAAGTGGACTTAAGTTTTGTAAGTTTGCGGTATTCGATTATATTTTCTATGAGAGGAGAATCTGTTTTATATAAAAGTTTTTCAAGAACTTCATTGTCTGTGGAAAACCCTGTTTTTGTTTTACGTATAACAGGCATATGCATTTCATTGAAAAGTATCTCACCGAGTTGTTTTGTTGAATTTATGTTGAATTCTTTGCCTGCAAAAAAATAAATGGAGTCTGTAAGACTTTTTATGCGCTCCGCTGTAATCTCGCCGAATTTTTTCAAAAACTCCGCGTCTGCTTCAAACCCGGCAAGTTCCATGTCTGCAAGCACAGAACATAGGGGAAGCTCTATATTGTAATACAGGAAATGTTGTCCATTGTTTTCGATTTCCTCAAGAGTTCTTTTTTTTATAATATCAAGAGTGCAAGCAAGATATTCTTCACTTTCTGAGCATATACCGCAATATTTTTCTGCGAGTGATGAGAGAGTATATGATGTTTTTGAAGGATCCAATATATAAGCCGCCAAAAGGGTATCGTAAATGATGTTTGCCTTTGCGCCTTTTTCGGAAAACAGTTTTATAAGAGGTTTTGCGTCATGTGTGACAATAGGTGTGGAGCCTATTTTTGTAATATCTGCAACGGTTTTTATGGTTGTGTTTTCTTTTTTGATATAAAAAAAACCGCCGGCATATATCATATAAAAAACATCTTGACAAAAAACATTTTCGTCTTTCGATTCTTCAAAGGTTACGGATTGCAGTTTTTTTTCATCGGTATTTTTTTCAAGATTGAATCGTTTGTACATTGACGCAAGTTCGTATTTCCCGAAAAGTGAGGAAAGCTCTTCCTCATTTGGTCGAGGGGAAGTTATCTCGTTGTAAAGAACAGGCAATTCGGCATCTGTTACAATTCTTCCGAGTTCTCTGCTCATATATGCGCTTTCTTTACCGTTTTCAAGTTTTGCCCGAACAGTTTCTTTTATTTTATCCAGGTTTTCAAATATATTGTCAAGCGTACCAAATTCATGCAGAAGAGCGAGCGCCGTTTTTTCCCCTATCCCTGGAACTCCCGGAATATTGTCCGATGTGTCGCCCATCAGGCCTTTAAGGTCTATAAGCGATTGAGGTGACAATCCGTATTTTTCAAAAATTTTTTCTTTATCATAAAAATCATCTGAAGGAGAGCCTTTTTGCGACGTCACCGCAAGTTTTACGGATACAGTATCGTTTATCAGTTGAAAAGAATCCCTGTCTCCGGTAATTATCACGCAGGTATCTCCGTTCTTTTCGGCTTGTCTGGAAAGTGTCCCTATTATATCGTCTGCTTCAAGCCCAGCTTTTTCTATACATACGATATTCATCGCGTGTAGGATTTCCTTTATTATCGGAAGCTGCTGTGCAAGTTCTTCCGGCATCTGTTTTCGTGTCGCTTTATATCCGGTGTAAAAATTATGGCGGAATGTTTTTTCACGGCGGTCAAAAGCGACTGCGATTTTTGCCTCAGGCAGGTCTTGCAGATGGCGTAGAAGTATATTAAGGAATCCATATACGGCGTTTGTATTTATTCCCTCTTTTGTTGTTAACGGCCGTATGCCGTAGAACGCGCGGTTGAGAATGCTGTTGCCGTCAAAAGCCAAAAGCGTCACAGGCATACCTCCTCATTATAATTATTTATAATATATCATATTATTATCTAAAAGTCAATACTTTGATATAGCCTGTATCTATCGTTATGACGGTAATATAATATAAATAAATATGTAATTTACTTTTATGTTTTGAATATGTCGTTTTATCCAAAATATCTTTAGGGTGGCTGAGTGAAAAAGAGAACAGTCTGTTGTTTTTGTTTGCGTGCAAAACCTTTTTTATTTTCCGAAAAAAAATTATTTTATGTTGGGGATTCCGATAAAAATCTTTTATATCTTTGCGTTTTAAAATGAAAAAAATTGTTTTTTATAATGCATGAAATGTAAAAAAAACGCGGAAATCCGACTTTTGTCGAAATTGGACGATAATATATGAAATTTGTATTTTACACTCATAAAAATCATGCTGTTGTCAAGCGTGTACGACATATTGTGTCATATATCTCCAAAAAAACATAGCGTCAAAAATAACAAAATTTAATTTGTAAACAGAAAAAAGTTTGTGCAATAATCCCCGGAAAGGTCTATTGCATTTTTTTACGCTTTAGTATATAATATAGTCATAAAAGTGGTGAAAAGTAGTGTAAAGTGGTTTGTTTTCCCACGAAAACCGTTAAGGAAGGAGGAAAAATTGTGCCAGGAAAAGATTTAATAGGTAATTATCAGCATAACATAGATGTCAAAGGCAGAGTTTTTCTTCCTGCAAAACAACGTGAAAAGCTTGGTGAAACGGTTTATATGACCAGGGGGTTGGATAAATGCGTGTTTTTGTTTTCCGAGACGGGTTGGAATGAATTTATTGACGGGCTTGCCGCTTTGCCTGTATCAAGGTCAAGGGAAGCACAGAGGTATTTTGGCGGAAATGCCGCTCAGGCAGATATAGATGGTCAAGGGAGAATAATGATCCCTTCAGGGCTTAGGCAATTCGCGGATTTGAAAAAATCTGTTACTCTTGTCGGCGTTTTAGGTCGCGTAGAGATTTGGGACACCGAAAGATGGAATAATTTTAATAATAACGTTAGCGAAGAAACTATATCAGATATCCTTGAGGGGCAGGGTTTTTGATAGATCCTGAAAGCATATGGGGTATATATCAGATGAGTGGATTTGAACATATTCCTGTTTTATTTAATGAGTGTATCAGTGGTTTGAACATAAATGAAAACGGCGTTTACGCGGACGGGACCGCAGGCGGCGGGAACCATGCTTTGGGAATAGGCCTGCGGTTGAGCGTAAAAGGTCATCTTATATGTTTGGACCGTGATATAGACGCTATAAGAGCGTGCAGTAAAAAACTCGGCGGTTTAAACTGCACATTGACGTTACTGAATGACAGTTTTACGGCCTTGCCTGCGTATTTACATGAGAGCAGCTTGATGTTGGATGGACTTCTTCTTGATTTGGGAGTTTCCTCACATCAGCTTGATACGCCTCAGCGAGGCTTTTCGTATATGTCAGACGGAGTGTTGGATATGCGAATGGACGGTAAAGCTTCTTTCAGTGCTAAAGAGCTCGTTAACACATATTCAAAAGAAGAGTTGGAAAGGGTTTTTTTTGAGTACGGAGAGGAGAAATACTCACGCTCTATAGCTTCACTTATAGTTGAATCGCGTGAAAAGAAACCGATAGAAACTACTTATGAACTTGTTCAGATAATAAAAAACGCGATGCCTGTAAAAGCATTGAAAGAAAAACAGCATCCGGCAAAGCGTGTTTTTCAGGCAATAAGAATTGAAATAAATGATGAACTTAATCAGCTTGAAAAACTTCTCACAGAGATTATCGATTATATAAAACCGGGCGGTCGCATCGCGGTGATTACTTTTCATTCACTTGAGGACAAGCTTGTGAAGAAGATATTTGCCGGGTTCGAAAAGCCGTGTACGTGTCCTCCGGATTTTCCTGTGTGTGTATGTGGGAAAGTTTCTCTTGGAAAAGCCATGAAGGTTATTTATCCTACTGAAGACGAGATAAAAGCGAACCCGCGTGCACGTAGCGCAAAATTAAGAATATTTATGAAGGAGAAAGCAAAATGAGTGGCCATGAAAATGAAAAAAAGGTAAGAAAAGCTGATCCGGCAGCCATTATTCTTGTGGTTGCTATAATAGTTGTAAGTATCCTTTCCGTAAATTGTTATATTGAAAAATATGAGAAGACATATGATGCTCTTAAGCTTGAAAACGAATATTCTGATGTTTGTAATGAAGGAAAGCTTCTCAATATAGAATACAGCAAACGCGCCGATTACAAAGAAATAAAAGAATATGTCCAAAAAAACTTCAATATGAAAAAACTGGAGACTTACCAATATGAGTATATAAATAACAGTGAGGGCGATAAAATGCTTGTTAAGACGTCTGACGAAAAGGATGAAAGTTTTATATCCGGTATAACGAAAGCTTTTTCGGTTATCCTTGAATATTTCAATTGATATAAGCATATACAATATATTGACAATGCCGTTTGCACCGGACAGTTTTTCTTTCCGCGCAAAAGGCATTTCAAAAATTTAGACATAAAACCCGAAAGGAGTATCAGATGTCAACGAAACCCGGAGAGAAAAATCTTCGTATATATAATTTTTTTCGTATTATGGCTGTAGTCCTTTTTTTCGGGTTGGGTATACAGCTTTTCAGAATACAGATAATAGAACACGACGAATATGAAGCTAAGGCTATATCCCAACAGACGAGCGATATTGTTATTGAGCCTAATAGAGGTAGTATCACAGACAGAAACGGAAATATACTGGCTGTAAGCGCTACGGCATACAAAGTGGTTATGGCTCCGTCCATTATCCAAAGTGATGATGTACGTGAGAAAATAGCGGATGGTCTTTCGTCGGCTCTTAGCATGGACCGCGATAAAATTCTTGAGCTTACAAAAAAGCAGACGCAATATGTAGAAGTAGCCAGACGTATAGAGGAAGAAACAGCGAATGCGGTAAACGCTTTTATAGAATCCGATGATGTCTATTCTTCTATACTTACTGTTACGGAGGATCCGAAAAGATATTATCCTAACGGCAATATGCTCTCAACAGTGTTGGGTTTTGTCGGATCAGATAATCAGGGCCTGGAAGGAATAGAATATTTATATGATGACTATCTGAAAGGGTCTGCCGGTAAACTGATTGCTACAAAGACATCTATCGGAACAGCTATGCCGTTTGAATATGAGAAACTTATAGACCCTCAGGACGGAGCTACAATAACGCTTACCGTGGACCTTGAGATGCAGGAGTTTCTTGAAACACATTTGGAAAACGCCAGAGTGGAACATAATGTACAGAACAGGATGGCCGGTATAGTTATGGATGTAAAAACAGGCGAAATCCTTGCAATTAGTTCTAAACCCGATTATGACCCTAACGATCCGTTTACATTAACAGATGAGCTTACTTTACAGGCCTTAAGTACTTTGACAGGAGACGAATATGTTGCCGCTTATAATGAAAAAGTTGCTGAGTATCGCAAAAATAAAGCGATAGAGCAATATGAGCCGGGGTCCACTTTTAAAATAATAACAAGTGCAATGGCGTTGGAGGAAGGTCTTGTCAGCCTTACGGAAACCTTTAATTGCGTAGGGTTTTTGAAAATCGGGTCCATAACGGTCAAATGTCATAAAACAGAAGGTCATGGTACGGAAACTTTTAAGGATGGTCTTGCGAATAGCTGTAATCCTGTGTTCATGACTCTTGGATTCAGAATCGGCAAAGAAAAATTTTATGACTATGTTACACTTTTTGGCTTCAGGGAAAAGACAGGGGTAGGATTGCCAGGCGAGCAAAGCGGATATCATCATGCGTTATCGGCAATGACTGATCTTGATCTTGCCAACTGCTCTTTCGGGCAGTCGTTTAAGATAACGCCGATGCAATTAATTGCGGCTGTTTCCTCAGTAGCAAATGACGGTAATTTTATGCAGCCGTACATAATCAAGGAAATCACTGACAGTAACGGGAATACTATTGTAAGCAATACTCCTCAGGTGGTTCGCCGGACTGTTTCCGAGGAGACATCGGATATTTTATGTGAATATCTTGAAAACGCGGTTGTAGTCGGTAAAAAAGCATATCTTCCCGGATATCATATAGCAGGAAAGACAGGAACATCACAAAAACTCGATACGCGTGAGGATGGCGAAGATAATGATAAGCGTGTAGCTTCGTTTATTTGTTTTGCGCCTGCGTCTGATCCTCAAATATGTGTTCTGGTCGTTGTTGACGAACCCGATTCAGAAGTTCAGTATGGGTCATATATTGCGGCGCCTCTTGGTAAGGATATTATAAAAGACTGTCTTGACCATCTTAATATTACCCCTGATTTTAACGCCGGAGAAGAAGCCTTGCAGGTAAAAGTTCCGGATGTTACGGATATAACGGTTGATGAAGCTTCAGATAAGCTTTCAGAATTGAATTTACAGGTAATGACAGTAGGAGTTGGAGAAAAAGTCCTTTATCAACTTCCTTCTGACGGTCAAACACTTATGGAAGGGAACACCGTTATGCTGATAACGGATGAGGAAGAACCTGTTTCAAAAGCTGTTGTCCCCGATCTTATAGGAAAGACCGCGGCAGAGTGTAACAGACTGCTTGTCGATAGCGGATTAAACATTAAGATAGTGGGTGAAAACATTAATTATCCTGAAACATTGTCAACAGCGCAAAGTATTACGGCGGGAACTGAAGTGGATAAAATGACGGTTGTTACCGTGACATTTGGATAAACAAGGATTCATACATAAAGCACAGGAAGTTGATCGGAAAATCTGCTTTCGGAGTGTTTGTATGAGACTGAAAAAAATTCTTAAGGGTTTGTATTATACAGGAAAAATAAAAAACGTACGTATAACAGGAGTTACGGAAATCCTTGAACGAGTCACAAAAGACAGTTTGTTTGTCGCGATACGTGGCGAGAAGACTGATGGTAACGCTCTTATAGGAGAAGCTGTGCGACGAGGAGCTTCGGCGATAGTGTGTGAGGCGGGGACAGATATATTTTTTGACACTTCTGCGAATATAAGTATTGTATATGTTCCCGATACGAGAAGGGCTTTAGCTTTAATATGTTCTAATTTTTACGGAAATCCCTCAAAAAATCTTCGTATAGTCGCGATAACCGGAACAAACGGTAAAACTACGACAGCATACATGTTATGGCATATACTCTCAAAAACATCGGGGAAAACAGGTCTTATCGGAACTGTTGAAAATATAAATACCGGTAAAGTGTTTTCAGAACAAACGACTCCTCATACTGAAGATCTTCATAAAATGTTTTTTGAAATGAAAAAAAACGGCTGTATGTATGCTGTGATGGAAGCTTCTTCGCAGGGTTTGCGTCAAAAGCGTACGGAAGGACTGAATTTTTGTTTGGGTATCTTTACGAATTTTTCTTCCGAACATATGGATTATCATAAAACAGAAAATGAGTATTTTAACTCAAAATTCATAATAAACGGTCAATCTGACGTAATGCTTGTCAACGCCGATGATTCAAAAGCGGAAGCTTTTGTAGGGGCAAAATATTTTTCCGCGAAAGAAAAAACGGATTTTTTTGCAGGCGATATAGTTTTAGCAGGAAAAAATATTATTTTTACGTTTAATGTCGGTTTACAGAAGTTCAACGTGCATATTCCGGGGATTGGGCTTTTTAATGTTTACAATGCGTTATGTGCGCTTGCGGCAGCTGTTTTGATAGGCGTTGATGCAAAAGACGCTGTGTTGTCCCTTTCATCATACAGAGGTATAGAGGGCAGACAAGAGTTTATAGATGTTCCGTATCCTTTCGATGTGGTTATGGATTTTGCCCATACTCCGGAAAGCCTTGAGCAAATATTGAAAGCTCTTCGACCTATTACTGAGGGGAAACTGATATGTGTTTTCGGCTGCGGCGGTGACAGAGATAAGGAAAAGCGTCCGGAAATGGGAAAGATAGCGACGGAAAAGTCTGATTTTGTGATAATAACTTCCGATAATCCGCGTACAGAAGATCCGCAATCTATTATAAATGAAATAATTGCGGGTATAGATGAGTCATTATATGAAAAATATACGGTTGTAGTTGACAGAAAAGAAGCAATAGCGCATGCTTTCAAAGTTGCAAAACCCGGGGATCTTATTTTGATTGCCGGAAAAGGACATGAAAAATATCAGATTGTCGGTACGGAAAAATTTCCGTTTGACGAAAAGGAAATAATAAAAAAGATGAGGTTATAGTAATGCTTTTATCAAAAGCTGCCGAGAATATGCAAGGAAGAGCTGTAGGAGAATGTTGTTTTGACGGGTTCGCCATAGATTCAAGGCATGTAAAGCCCGGGAACATGTTTGTGTGTATTTTAGGGGAGCATACAGACGGGCATAAATACATAAAAAACGCAGAGGAAAACGGAGCCTCATGCCTTTTATGTGAACATGAGGTAGAAACTGACCTACCGTATATAATTGTATCATCTTCTGTTAAGGGGCTTCAGCTGCTTGCGAATTCATATCGTGCCGCCCTTGATGTGACTGTAGTGGCTGTTACCGGAAGTGTAGGTAAAACAACTACCAAAGAATGCATATATTCCGTGCTCAAGGAAAAATATAAAACCCATAAGACAGACGGCAATAAAAATAGCGAAACCGGGCTTCCGAGAACTTTACTCGAGATTTCCCCCGATGATGAATACGCGGTTGTTGAGATGGGTATGTCTGCCCGCGGAGAAATTGAAGTTTTATCACTGACTGCTCAGCCTGATATCGCTGTTATAACAAATATAGGACATTCACATATTGAATTTCTCGGTACACGTGAGAATATTCTTCAGGCAAAGCTTGAAATCATTACCGGGTTAAAAAAAGACGGGATACTTATTCTGAATTTTGACGATGAATATCTTAGCCGTGGATATGAAGAATATCTGAAAGATAAGATCACACAGCGTATTATCCGCTACGGGATTGAAAACATCAATTGTGATATATATGCTCAGGACATCGTTATGGAAGACGGATATCTTAGGTTTTTTGTGCATACACCTGTTGGTGAAACAACAGTTGTTATGCCCTGTGAGGGTATTCATAATGTTTATAATGCTCTTGCGGCAGTTTCAGTTGCGGTATGTGCGGAAGTCCCTTTTGATTTAATATGTAAAGGCCTTTCTTCATTCAAAAATGCGCCTATGCGTCAGCAAAGCTATGAAAAAAACGGATTTTTTATAATAGAAGACTGTTACAACGCAAGCCCGGCCTCAATGAAAGCTTCAATCGATGTGCTGAAAAACAGAAAAGGCAAAGGCAGAAAAATAGCTGTACTTGGTGATATGAAAGAACTTGGCGAAATGTCTCAGTTACTTCATGAAGAAACTGGTAAAATGCTGAATGGGATTGATATTTTTATTGCTTTCGGAACATATAACGATGCTTATATTAAAGGCGCTGTATTTGCGGGATTGCCGTCTTCTTCATGCTTTTCCTGTGAAAATGCCGAGCAGGCAGGAATAATGCTTAAAAAAATTGCCACAGAAGGCGACTGTATCTTAGTAAAGTCAAGCCGTTCAATGGGCGGTGAGAACGTGTTAAAGACATTTTTTGACTGAAAAACGGGGGAATGTGAAATGGATTTGCTTTGGCCTGTCTTGGCTCTTGTTTTGTCTTTTATAATTTCTATAATAGTTGGTAAAGTTCTTATACCGCTTTTATATAAGTTAAAATTCGGGCAGACAATTTTAAGTGAATATGGTCCGACATGGCACGCAAAGAAACAGGGCGTTGCAACAATGGGCGGTTTTATTTTTATAATTTCAAGCGTAATATCATTTTTACTTTTCGGATTTCCGTATTATTCAAAAGGTCTTGAAAGTTCAAATACCTCTTCGGTATGGTTGCCGTCGGCCGGAGTAGCAGCACTTGTTGTTGCTCTTTTATTCGGGCTTATGGGCTTTGCGGATGACTTTGTAAAAGTTGTTAAAAAACGCAATCTCGGGCTTTCCGCGATCCAAAAAATTATTTTACAGGTGTTGATTTCCGCCGCTTATATTGCATATATCGCTGTAAGAAACGGGTTTGATACGTCTATGCGTCTTCCGTTTTCCGATATACGTTTGGAATTTTCGTATTTTTATTATATCATAGCTTTTATAATAATTGTCGGTTTTACAAACGCGGTCAACCTTACCGACGGGATAGACGGACTTGCTTCCGGAGTAACTCTTCCCGTTATGGCAATGTTTACGATTATTGCTGTGTTCAGTGCGCAGCCGCGAACGGAGATTTCTGTTTTAAGCGCCGCTGTTTTTGGCGGAATTTTTGGGTTTTTGCTTTATAACCGATATCCGGCAAAGGTTATTATGGGCGATACCGGTTCTATGTTTTTGGGAGGGATGGTTTGTGTTTTGGCTTTCGAGCTTGATATCCCGCTCGCGCTTTTGATATTCGGTATAATATATTTGATTGAAGCGTTTTCCGTGATATTACAGGTGTTGTATTTCAAGGCGACACACGGAAAGCGTATTTTTAAAATGTCACCTATACATCATCATTTTGAGATGAGTGGCTGGAGCGAAAACAAAATAGTCGCTGTTTTCAGCATTATAAGTCTTGCTGCCTGTGCGGTGGTCGCCGTGTGGTTGCTTGTATAGAGAATTTAAAGGGGATAGTCATGACAAAACGTCTGTTACAACCTAAAATCAAAGAAAAAAGAAAACGGCTGCCAATGTTTGATATACCTTTTCTTGTCGGGGTCTTTCTATTGCTTGCCGTAGGTCTTGCTATGCTTTATTCGGCGGGATATGCGCAGGCGCTTTTGAAGCAAGGCGATAGCTATTATTACATAAAACGTCAGATGATATTTGCTGTTTTAGGAATAGTGGCGATGTTCGGTGTGTCTTTTATTCCTTATAAAATTTATCGACGGTTTGTCCTGTTTTTTTATATAGTGTCGATCGCCCTGCTTGTTCTTGTCCTTATTGTCAGCAAAGATTCCGAGAAAAGATGGTTATATATAGGCTCGTTTCAGTTTCAGCCGTCAGAAATGGCAAAAGTGGCAGTGATCATGTTTTTGGCGGATTATATAGCAAGGAATAAAGATTCTATGACGACATTCAGGAAAGGAGTGGTTATACCTGTTTTATGGTTTGGGTTACCGGCGGGGCTTATAGCTGTTGAAACCCATCTTTCCGGAGCGATACTTATAACGTCTATAGGTTTTATCATGATTATAGCCGGAGGTTGCCGTATCAGACATCTTATCCCTATAGCTGTGACAGCGTTGGGCGGTTTTGCCTCGCTTATATTTTTTACCGATTATATGCAGAAACGTATATCCACATGGATAGATCCTTCCTCAGATCGTTTGGGGGACGGGTGGCAGATATTGCAATCGTTGATGACAATAGGCTCCGGTGGCCTATTCGGTGTCGGATACGGGAAAAGTCGCCAGAAATATTTGTATATGTCAGAACCTCAGAATGACTTTATTTTTTCAATTGTATGTGAAGAACTCGGATATATAGGCGCTATATTTATCCTTGCTCTGTTTGCTTTTCTTATATGGCGTGGTATATATATTGCGATGCGTGCTCCTGACCGCTTCAGTTCACTCCTTGTTGTCGGTATAATAGGAAGGATATGTGTGCAGGTTTTATTCAATATCGCGGTTGTAACAAATACTATTCCGGTAACAGGTATTTCTCTTCCGTTTTTCAGCTATGGAGGGACCGCTCTTGTAATAATGCTTTGTGAGATGGGTTTGGTTTTGCAGGTTTCACGCTATTCAGCCACAGATAAAGGAGGTGCCGGATAAATGAGGATCCTTGTAGCTTGTGGCGGGACGTCCGGGCACATCAATCCGGCGCTGGCGATAGCCGGTGAACTCAAAAACCAATTTCCGGAAGCTGAATTTTTGTTTGTCGGAACAAAAAATCATCTTGAGGCTGAACTTGTTCCACGCGCCGGGTTTAAAATGGAATATATTGAAGTCAGTGGATTTATCAGAAAGAAAAATTTTGATGCGATTATGTACAATCTGAGTTCAGTAAGAAAATATTTAGCGGCAAAAAGCAAAGTAAGAAAAATAATTAAGGAGTTCCGTCCTGACGTCGCTCTCGGCACCGGGGGATATGTCTCCGCTCCGGTGATATCTACCGCTTCGGATATGGGGATAAAAACAGTTATACATGAGCAAAATGCGTTTCCCGGTATTGCGACACAAATGCTTGCGAGACATACTGATAAGTTGCTTTTGGGGTTTGAGCTTGCGAAAAAGTTAAAAGATATCGATGACAGTAAAATAAGAATAGTCGGAAATCCTGTAAGGCGCGAATTTTTAAGCGTCACAAAAGAAGAGGCGAGAAAAGCGCTTGGGTTGAATGATAGTGATACTGTAGTTCTTTCATACGGCGGGAGTATGGGCGCCAGAAAACTCAATGATGCTTTTATAGAAATGGCGGAACTTTCTGCAAAAGATAATGTTATCACTCATTTTCACGGAGCTACTTCAGAATACGAAAAGGTAACTAAAGCTTTGGCACATATGTCGGATAATCCGAAAATCAAAGTTTTTGAATATATTTATAATATCCCGGAAATCATGGCTGCGGCGGATCTTGTCGTATGTCGGGCCGGTGCCTCAACCTTGTCGGAGCTCGGTGCGGTTGGCAGGGCAGGTATATTGATCCCTTCTCCAAATGTTACTGAAAACCATCAGTTTTTTAACGCAAAAACATTTTCTGATAAAGGAGCTGCCGTTATCCTTGAGGAAAAATATTTAAGCGGAGCCATACTTTATGAGAATATATGCAATATTGTCTTTAATAAAAAACGTCTGAGTGAGATGGAAAAAGCTTCCGCTTCAACATATAACCGCAATTGTGCGGAGGATATATGCGAAGAAATACTTAAAATGATTTAACAAGGCGGAGTTTTTGGCATACTATGTAATGTAAATCAATGTAAAGGAATTGTATACAGGTATGTCAAAACTTGTAATAGAGGGCGGCGTCCCTTTATGCGGAGTTGTTGAAATCCAGGGAGCGAAAAACAGTATCTTGCCTATAATTGCAGCAACTCTCCTTGCGGACGACGAATGTGAAATAAGTAATTTCCCGGATATAGGAGACACTCATATAGCACTTGAAATCCTGAAAGCTCTCGGCGCAAACTCTACCATACATACGAACTCCATTATCGTAAATGCGGCAGGTGCGTACGGAACTGAGATTCCGGATGATCTTATGCGTAAAATGCGGTCTTCGCTTATGTTTTTAGGCGCAATTCTTTCAAAAAATCGAAGGGCTCGCGTTAGTTTGCCGGGCGGATGTGATATCGGGACCAGGCCGGTAGACCTGCATATCGGAGCACTTAAGGAAATGGGGGTTGTTTTTTCTGAGGCACATGGTTATATGGAATGTGAGGCAAAAAACATATCTCCGGCGGATATAGTGCTGACTTATCCGAGTGTTGGAGCTACAGAAAATATTATGCTTGCGGCGGCAAAAGCAAATGGTGTGACCACTATTAAAAACGCTGCAAAAGAACCGGAAATCGTAGATTTGCAAAATTTTATAAACGCAATGGGAGGAAAGATACGCGGCGCAGGAGGAAGCGAAATCATTATAACCGGAGTCAAAAATCTTCACGGTGTAAAATATTCGGTTATTCCAGACAGAATCGTTCTCTCAACTTATATGTGCGCGGTAGCAGCCACAAGAGGAAACGCTGTATTCAAAAACGTCAATACTTCGCATGTTTCATCTGTTTTGGCGGCTCTTTCAAAAGCCGGCTGTAAAATATATGATTTGAAAGATACCGTTGCTTTAGAATGTGACAGATTGAATGCAATCAATTCTCTTATGTCGATGCCGTATCCGGGATTCCCGACAGATGCCGGATCTCCTTTTGTTGCGATGATGGCTGGGGCGGCTGGGACAACATTGTTTGTGGAAACGATTTTTGAAAATCGTTTTAGATATGTCGGTGAGCTCTTAAGGATGGGTGCAAAAATTAAGACAGAAGGCAGAGCCGCGGTAATCGAAGGGCAAAAAAAACTTTACGGAGCTCCTGTTGAAGCATGTGACCTCAGAGGCGGTGCCGCTCTTGTTGTCGCTGCATTGGCAGCGGAAGGTATAACAAGTGTTTCCCACGCGGAATTTATTGAACGGGGATATGAGCATATTGAGTCTGTTTTAACAGAACTCGGCGCCAGGATAAAATACGAAAAGGATGTTTGATTTTGGCTAATGAAATAAAAAAATTAGGAAAAAAAGTCAAGCGTAAAAGAATAAGAATAATAATAACGGGACTATTGATAACGGTTGCTGCGGCTGTCGTTATCATAGTCCTGATCAATATTTTTTTTGTTGTAAAAAATATCGATACGGAAAACAATACTATATATGATACACAGGAGCTTATTGACGCTTCGGAGATAACCGGGACAAGCATATTCGGAGTCAACGGGAATAACGTTTATGAAAAAATATATCTGGAATATCCGTATGTCTCTTCGGTGGAAACTGAAATATTTTTCCCCGACGGAGTGAAAATATATTTTTATGGTACAAATGCTGTGATGTGCGTAAAAGGGGAAGGGGACAAGTATATCATCTTGGATAAAGATCTGAAAGTGCTTGAGGAAGTGTCAGCTCCGAGAGAAGATTTAATAATCGTGGCAGGTACTGAGTTTTCCGACTATTGTTCCGGGGAAAAATTAAATAATTATTCTTCAGACGGGCGGCTTATTTCTGAGATTTTTACAAATCTTGAATTATATTTTACTGATATAAATATAAAAAGCATCGATATAACAAAAAAATATGCTATAGAAATAATTCTTGACAATATAACGATAGAAATAGGAAACGGCGAAGACATTGATAAAAAAATGAAAATGGCACGAAAAGTTTATGATGATAATAATCCGGATGAAAAAGCTGTTATAAATGTCAAAGATTATACAAAAGGCAGATACCGTAAAGAAAATATATGAGTAAAAAAATTTGAAAAAAATTGCCAAAACCTGTTGACTAATAGAGAAATTTATGATATTATATTATAAATAGGAAAGGATGATCTGTTATGCCGTTTAAAAGCGTAGAAGATAAAGAACTTGTCAATATTAAAGTAATTGGTGTCGGCGGAGGCGGAAATAACGCCATTGATAATATGATCGACTATGATGTTCAGGGAGTTGAATTTATATCCATGAACACGGATCAGCAGGTCCTTACAAGCCGTTCAAAAGCCCCAACAACGATCTTGATCGGGGAGAATACGACTCACGGACGCGGAGCAGGCGCAAACCCTGAGATTGGCAGAAAGGCCGCTGAAGAGAGCCGTGATAAGATCGCGGCTGCGATAAAAGGCGCTGAGATGGTTTTTATTACTGCCGGTATGGGCGGGGGAACCGGAACAGGCGCGGCACCTCTTATCGCACAGATCGCAAAAGAGAACGGTGTTCTTACGGTCGGAGTTGTTACGAGTCCGTTTGCTTTTGAGGGGCGTGCTAAAATCGAGCGTGCTGAAAAAGGAATCGAAGAACTTCTGAAACAGGTGGACACGCTTGTAGTGATACCTAACGAGAGAATAAAGCTTGTTTCTGAAAGCAAAGTTACTCTTCTTAATGCGTTTAAACTTGCTGACAGCGTCCTGAAAGAGGCTATACAGTCAATAACGGATCTGATCCAGAATCACGCAACAGTTAACCTTGATTTTGCTGATGTGACAACAATTCTTAAAGATGCCGGATACGCTCATTGGTGCGTACAATCCGCTAAAGGCAAAGACAAGGCCGAGACGGTCGCAAACGCCGTTATCACAAGCCCGCTTCTGGAAACTTCTATTGACGGTGCAACCGGAGTTATTCTTAATTTTAATGCTGATCCTGAAGTAACTCTTGAGGATATTGAACGTGCAGCGGAGATTATACGTGAAAATGCGGCTCCGGACGCTAACATCATATGGGGTGTCAACCTTGATGAAAATCTTGAAGATGAAATACGTGTTACAGTTATTGCTACCGGTTATAACAAAGGAGGAAAGACTGAGACCCTGCCTTCTATAAAATCAGATTATACTCCTAAACCTGTTGAGAAAAGTTCTGTTAAGTCTTCTGCAGATGAAGAAAAAGACGATGATACATGGGGTGGGATCTTAGGCGGAGCTAAATCTGCTTCCTCAGATTACTCGGCTGATTATTCGGATGATGATTCCGATGATTTTGCAAAGCTTCTCAGCGACATAACAAAGAATAAATAATTTAATATTCCAGACTTACACAGACAGAACGGAGGCGCTCTGTCTGGTTTGTCATAAATGAAGGTTAATAAGGGACAAAATGGTAAAAACTTATATTTTTTTTGACCTCGACGGAACTATTACCGATCCTAAGGAGGGTATAACTAAAGCAGTTGAATATGCTTTGTTAAAGTTTGGTATAAAAATTGCAGACAGGAATCTTCTTTTACCTTTTATCGGTCCTCCTTTGCGTGATAGTTTCAGTAGATATTACGGATTTAATCATGAAGAGGCGAATGAAGCCGTAAAATATTATAGAGAGTATTACACAAAGTTTGGCGGATTATATGACTGTTATATATATCCGGGTATGGTGGAAACTCTTAAAAAATTTAATTCTCGTGGTAAGAAACTTGTTATGGCGACCGCAAAACCTGAGGATTTTGCAGTATTACTTATGCAACATTTTGGGATCGACGATCTTTTCTACAGCATATGCGGAGCCTCGCTCGACGAAAGTCGCACAAAAAAAGATGAAGTTATCAAATACGCTCTTGACAGGAACAATATAACAGATATGTCTGAGGTCGTTATGGTTGGCGATCGTAATTATGATATTTTAGGCGCAAAAATGTTTTCCATAGAAACAGTGGGGGTTTTATACGGTTATGGTTCTCTTGACGAGTTCAAAGAAGCCGGAGCAGATATTATTTGCGAAAAGCCTGAGGATCTGCTTGAAGTTATTAGCTGAATTTTAATATAATAGAAAGGTTGTGCCGTATGAAAAAATTTATAGCGTTTTTTATTTGTATTGTTTTTTGTTTTTCTGTTTTTTCGGTATCATTTTCGGCGGATTTCTCTTTTTCTTATGAAGACTGTGACTTTCCTCAAATTTTTGATATGACATCTGATGAGATAATAGACTTTTATGCAAACGCGTCATATGAAGATCTTGTTTCTCCGGAAAACGCATATATAAGTGATGAGGTTTTTGACGGGGTCCCTGTTAAAACTTATTCTATCGCTTTTTTGGTCAGAGACGATATCAATGGTTTGGATGATGCGAATTTATTGATGGAAAAAGTCCTTGAAGATATTTATTTTCATGTTTTTTCAAAATATTTTGCGGTGACCGCATATAATATTTATCTTAGTATGCTTTATGCGATGACGGAAAACGGTGTTGATTATTATTTTATTATTTCGCTTAATCTCATAGAATCGTATGACCAGACACAAAAAGTTATTGAAGACTTTGTCCGGCCGTTTCTTGATTCGCTTCCGGAGGATATGACACCTGTTCAGAAAATATACAGAATAAATGAATATATACTGAATGGACAGTTTTCATATGATACTGATCTCATGAACCGTAAAAGCGTGTATAAAATGGTCTTTGAGGATAAGAAGGGCGTTTGTGAGGAATACGCGGGTCTTTCTATGCTTTTCTTTAATGAACTAGGGCTCGATAATATGATAGTTATAGGTTTTGCTGACGGCGCGCCACATGCGTGGAATCTTGTAAAAATTGACGGGATATGGTATAATTGTGATATTCTGTGGGATGGTCCGATCGATGCGTCCGGAGAGCATAGCTCTGTGTCTACTGATTATCTTCTCAAATCCTATGCTTCAATAAGCTCGGATCATCAGGTAGATTTGACCACGAGACCTGAATATAGTGAATATATTTTGTCTGCAGATTATGATATTGATGAGAGTTTATTCAACTATACTCCGAAGATTGTCAATCCGAAAGTTCCCTCCGCTCCTACTGTGATATCTTTGACTGCAGACAAGGTTGTATTGGAAAGTATTGAAGGCGTTGAGTATTCCAAAGACGGCGTATTGTGGCAAACAGATAATTCTTTCAGTGGGCTTGCTCCTGATGAAAAAGTTATGTTTTATTCAAGATACGCTTTGTCAGATCTGTATCTTCCGTCCGAGCCTTCAGCCCCTGTAAGCGTGTATACCGGTGATTCTGCTTTTGTTTTCGGAGATGTCGATGGTGATTATAAAGTTACGATTGCTGATGCAATGCGAGGGATGAGACATATTTCAGGGCACGAGGGTCTTTCCCCTGAGTCGATTGTCGCTGTTGATTTTGATGAAAATGGGATTGTTTCTCTTACAGATATCATGAAACTGTTCATGTATATCAGCGGTAAAAATATTGCTTTATAAAACTCTTGCGGTATTAAGAGGTGCAGGGGATAGAATCATTATTCCTTGCACCTTTCAATTTCAGAACTTATATGTATAGATTTCAGGAGAATTAACAGATGTCTTTTGTTCATTTACATGTGCATACTCAATACAGCCTTCTTGATGGAGCCTGTAATATAAAAAAAATGATGAAGAGGCTTTCTGAACTTGGGCAGAATGCTGTTGCTATTACGGATCACGGTAATATGTATGGAGTTATTGAGTTTTATAAAGCAGCGCATTCCAGTCCGGATAAAAACAGCCCTCCGTATAATATTAAGCCGATCATTGGTTGTGAAGTTTATACTGCGGCCAGAACCCGTTTTGATAAGGTTAAGGAATATGATGCTTCATCAGGGCATCTTGTTCTTCTGTGTAAAAATAATAAAGGGTATAGTAATCTGGTAAAGCTTGTGTCTCTTGCGAATATTGAGGGGTTGTATTATAAACCGAGAGTTGACAAAGAGCTTCTTGAAAAGTATCATGAGGGGCTTATATGCCTTTCGGCCTGTCTTGCAGGCGATGTACCTCAACTTATTCTTAACGGGGATTATGAGGGCGCGAAACGGTTAGCGTTGTGGTACCGGGATACTTTTGGTTCTGAAAACTACTACCTTGAAATACAAGACCATGGCATTCCGGAACAAAAAACTGTTATAGACGGTATTCTTAAAATACATGAGGAAACAGGTATTCCTCTTGTCGCGACAAACGACGCGCATTATATTTCTAAGGAAGATGCGAAAGCGCAGAAAGTTCTTGTTTATGTTCAGATAAAAAAAACCATATCACAAGAATCTGGTATGGGATTTGACACGGATGAATTTTATCTGAAAAGCGAAGAAGAGATGCGGACATTGTTTGAGTATTTGCCTGAGGCCTGTGATAATACACAGAAGATCGCAGATATGTGTAATGTGTCTTTCCCGAATATTGATGATCCGGATAATAAAACATATCATCTTCCGGCTTTTGATATAGGGGATAAAGATCATTTTGAGTTTTTGAAAGAACTCGCATATGATGGGCTTCATAAGAAATACGATACTGTAACTCCAGAATTGATTGAACGACTTGAATATGAGTTGTCGGTTATAAACAATATGGGTTTTGTGGATTACTTTCTGATAGTCAGTGATTATGTCCGTTACGCTAAGCGTAACGGTATCCCGGTTGGCCCCGGTCGCGGAAGCGGAGCGGGGAGCCTTGTTGCATATTGCATTGAAATAACTAATATTGAACCTTTACGGTATAATTTGATTTTTGAAAGATTTCTTAATCCTGAGCGTGTTTCTATGCCTGATTTTGATGTTGATTTTTGTGTACAGAGGCGAGAAGAGGTTGTAAATTATATACGTGAAAAATACGGTCATGATTGTGTTGCCAATATTGTTACATTCGGGACGATGAAAGCTAAAATGGCGGTGAGAGATGTAGCAAGAGTTTTGGAATTTACTTCCTCTGAAACTAATGTTATTGCTAAACTTATTCAGGACAAGATGACAGTAAAGGAATCGGTAGAGGCTGTCCCGGAGCTTAGGGATATGTACAGGACGGATCATCGTATAAAAGAGCTTCTTGATATGTCGGCGGCTGTTGAGAATTCTCCGAGACATACCTCTATGCATGCATGCGGTGTTGTTATTACAAAAGGACCGGTATCCGATTATGTTCCTTTGGCTGTGATTGATGATATGCCGGTAACTCAGTATAACATGGTTGAGGATGAAGAACTTGGTCTTTTGAAGATGGATTTTCTCGGGTTGAGGAATCTGACGGTTATCGAGGATGCCTGTGTTCAGATCCGTAAGAAGATACCGGGTTTTAATATAAATGATATTTCAATGGAAGACTCCCAGACATTTGAAATGCTTTCAATGGGGCAGACCGACGGAGTATTTCAGCTTGAAAGCGGTGGTATGAAAGACACCCTTATCAAGCTTCGTCCAAAAAATATTGAAGATATAACAGCTGTAATATCCCTTTACCGACCCGGCCCTATGGACAGTATTCCAACATATATATATAACAGCCATCATCCTGATGAAATAAAATACGCTATTCCGCAACTCAAAGAAATTCTTGATGTTACTTATGGTTGTCTTGTTTATCAGGAACAGGTAATGCAGACGGTACGTACGCTTGCAGGCTATTCTATGGGACGTGCTGATGTTATAAGAAAGGCAATGGGCAAAAAAAAGGTTGCTATTCTGGAAAAAGAACGTGAAATCTTTTTACACGGACTCAAAGATGATAACGGAAACTATATTGTGGACGGCTGCGAGCGACGTGGGATAAATCTTAAAGACGCGAATGAACTTTATGATACAATGATGAAATTCGGAGAGTATGCATTCAATAAATCACATGCTGCTTCGTATGCGTACGTAACATATTATACTGCGTATTTGAAATGTCATTTTCTTAAAGAATATATGGCAGCTCTTTTGACAAGTGTATTAGGTAATACACCTAAAATGGTATTATATATAATTGAGGCGGAAAAACATGGTGTAGGTGTTCTTCCTCCCGATATAAATGAAAGCGATGTTTATTTTTCTGTCAGTGGGGAAAATGTTCGGTTTGGTCTTGCTGCACTCAAAAATGTCGGGGATAGTATTGCAAAAGATATTGTTGCGGAACGTGAGAAGAATGGAAAATATAAAAATTTTTATGATTTCACAGAGCGTCTTATGCGTAATGGGAATCTTGACAGCCGTACTGTCGAAAGTCTTATACGCAGCGGCGCATTTGATTCTTTTGGAAATGCCCGATATCAGCTTGAGGTTGCGTTTCCTGAAATACGTTCAAATCTTGCGGATGTTCTCAATATCGAAGCTCAGGGGCAAATTTCTTTATTTGGTTCTGATGAGACTACGGAGTATGTTTATCCTCAAGTACGAGAGTATTCAAAAAAAGAAAAGCTTAAACTTGAAAAGGATATAACCGGGCTTTATCTTTCCGATCATCCCATGAAGGAATATGAATATCTGATAGATGAATATAAAACGCAGACCGTGGCGGATCTTGTCAGAGATGATAGCGAATATGCAAATAATGATTCTGTTTCTGTAATGGGAATCATATCAAAAATAACAAAAAAAATGACCAGAAATCAGACAATGATGGCTGTTTTACAATTGCAGGACCTGACGGGTACTATAGAAGTATTGCTTTTCGGGCGGTCATATGAAAAAAATATTAGCGGGCTTGAGGAAGATAAAGTTGTGATAGTTGAGGGTAAGTTAAGTGTATCTTCTGATTTCAGAAACTCTGATGGCGAAGATGAAACCTCTGAAAATAGCCGTGAAAATGCTGCGATTATATGTAATAACATTATTGATATTGATAAAAATACTGTTTATGAGCCTCCTGCGGTGATAGAATCAGTGATTGAAAAGCATTATGCCGTATTGATAACGTTTCCGGAAGAAAACAAAGACATTTTGGGTGATTGTCTGAAACTTTTGCGTTCGTCAAACGGGGATTGTGCCGTATATTTTAATTTTGTTTCAAAAGGTAAAAAAGCCAGATATGACGGTAGAGTGGATAATTCCCCCTCTTTTATGTCAGAGTTGGCTGCGATTGTCGGTGAAGATAATATTCAGGTTAAAGAAGTCGTCAGATAGAAAGGCATGGATGTGCAATAAAATGATATCTATTATTTCCCAGAAAAACAGCTTTGTTTTGTATTCAGACAACATGGCCGTTGCGTGTTGCCGATATGAAAAAAACAGACTTTTCCCTGCTGAGGAACTGTGTTCGGAAGGTTGTTCCTCGTTGTTAAAGAATGCCCTTTATAAAACTGTTTTATCATATATGGAAAATTGTGGTTATGAAGATGCTTTGTGTGACAGACCCGATGCAGAGCTTTTTCAGATAGGTTTTGATAAAAACGGAAAACTTTCACTTAAAGATTTTTTCGGAACTAATTGTTGTTCATGTTCTGAATGTAATGACAAGGCTATGTAGTTTTGTTATTGATAAAAATGGAGGCTCCGCAACCAATGTTGCGGAGCCTCCATTTTTATATATTTTTTGAACCGGAAAAAATTTTAAGATATAAATACTTATTTTATTTTCTCGTTCAGGTCTTTAAGTGAAAGCTCAACCATTTTCATCCCAAGTTCTGTAGATGCTTCATATGCGCTTTGGACAAACCACGCGCCGCTTTCGGGAAGTCTCTCAAGTTTGACAGCGTCGGGATAAAGGGCTTTTAGAATCGAGCTTTCATATTTGCCGGCATGATCGTAACCTGTAGCGTTCTGAACTTCTTTAGACATACAGGAAAGAACTTTAATCATATTCAGAGGATCGGCACTGCTTCCGAGATTCTCATAATATGTTGAAAAGCTGTTTGATCCCCACCAGCCTTTGCCCATTGTATTTTCCATATATTCCATCGTGAGTTTTTTAGCGGCTTTTGCACATGCGAGAGTCATAGGCATATAATTCTCTTGTTCAAATTGATGGTGTATCAGCATATAAATGTTTCTGAATCCGCCGTCTACCATGGATTTTAGAATATTGTATATGTATTGTTCGTAAACATCTACATCTATGTTCACTGTTCCGTTTTCCGGACCGCCGACTGCGTATGAGGCAACTCCGTACCATACGGGGGGACATACCACGATTTCTTTGTTTTCTTCAAGTTTTTCAGCAAGACCTTTACATACGAAGGTATCGCAGCCGAGCGCACAGTGAGGGCCGTGCCATTCGATTGTGCCTATCGGAATAACGACTGGCAGATTTTTTTCTTTTGCGTACTGGACATCGGAGGTCATCATATATTCAAGTTTCAAATTATGTCACTCCTTAGAAGTCAAGTTCATGTATAACAGTGTCGATGGGAGCGCAAAGGCTTTCGAAACCTGTTTCAGTAATTACTATGCCTTTTTCCCAACGCAGACCGAAGGCGGGACCGGAACAGAATGTATCGATTTGAAACGTCATGTTAGGTTGCAGTTGGTAGTCGGATGTGCTTTCCATCCACGGCGCTTCAACTTCTATCATTCCGGTACCGTGACAAGGCCCGTAAACAAAATTGTCTTTATGACCGTTATCAACAAAGAATTTATAAAATCCTTTTGCAACATCTGAGGCGAGGATTCCCGCTTTAAGCTGCTTTTCAGTCCATTTATGAGCCTCTAAACAGAAGTCAACAAGTTCTCTTTTTTCCGGTGTAAATTTACCTACGCATACCGGGATCCCTATAGCAGGAGAATATCCGTCAATTTTCGCGGAGAGATTAAGCTGGACAAGATCGCCTTTTTCAATTGTCCTGTAAGAAGAACGAGAAATCGCGTGCGATGTGCTTTTTTCGCTGAATACATACATAGGCAGACCTTCATATTCTGCGCCGTTTTCATAGATAGCTTTTTGTGCTACGCCTACCATTTGAAGTTCGGTCACCCCGGGGCGGAGCGCTTTCAAAACCTCATTTGTTGCAATTTCGGCAATCCTGAAACCTTCTCTCATACAGGCAAGTTCGTTTTCGGTTTTTATTGAACGCAAAGAGACCATGATATTATCGGCGTTTACAATTTCAGCGTTGGGATAGCATTCTTTCAGCCCGTCCATCATAACTACGGTTGTTTCCATGTATCCGCCGATACCTATTCTTATTTTATCACCTTTTACTCCGAGGTCATTAAGAACGTCGTTGTATGTGTTTGTTTTGATTTCCGGGTATGCAGGGTTTGCTCCTTCTCTGTAATATAAACAAGGATATATTCTTTTTATCCGGCTTACGTCACCGGCAAAAATAACACTTTCCGGGCCAACCATAACCGCAGCGTTTCCGTTTGCAGCTATTGCAACTCCGGCTCTTTCGAACAATGGCCAAAATCCACAGAAATAACGGGGATTTGCGTAGTCGCTTTCCGTACCGTTGACAATCAGGGCATCAAGATTCTGTTCGTTCATCATAGCGACTGCTTTTTTCAGCCTTTCGGCATATTCACTATCGGGGATGCAAACTCTTTTCATTTTGATATCTCCTTTTATTATATTATTTTATTGATTTTTTGAATTGTTTCAACTGTTTGATCCGGTTCAAGAAGCCCAGCCTGAAAATCAAGAGAGATTCTTCCTTTAGGCTCGATATATTTGGCAAAACCTTTTTTCATGCAGTCTATGTATCCGTGATGTTCCGCCGTGGCGGGTAAAAGCATACCTAAGGCGTCTTCATCTTCGCCTCTTGATATCCAGCGTATCCCAAACGGAAGCTGATCGGGGTGGTGTGAGACCATGCATGCGTATTTGTCGGGCAGAACCTGTAAACAATAACCTCTGCCATCTTCGTCTTTTTCATATTTTACGGTAAATACTATTTCAGGCTGATAATACTGTGAAGAGGAATCTATTTTATTATGGATAAGTATATTGTTATCTAATCTTCCCATGTATTCTTCTAATTTCGGCATATTTTCCGGGATATCTTTATGCATAAAAATATTTTCTTTTTTTGCTGAGTATATCATTTCGGCTCCGTCAACGGGTTTGAAATTTATATGACACAGATAAAAATATTCAAGAGGATTACTTCTCAGATTTATAATATCGTTATGTATGTGCAATATAGTGCCATTTTCATAGAGCCTGCAGTGAGGCCTGAAACTATAGCCGACTTCAAATCCGATTATAAAATCATACTCGCCGCTAAGTTCGGCGTATTTCCCGCATTCATCTTCACCCAGAGTTATATAAGCTTTTTCATATGCGGCATTAGGTAATTCGCCGTGTTGCAGATGAGTGTCTTCAGGAGACGGGTTGCCGATGGCTGTTAGTCCGCAGTGTATTAAAAATGCCCCGTATGTTTTGAGAAAATTATCGGAAAGTGTTGGTTCATCAAACATGGTTTTCATTGTAAGAGGATGCCCGCAAAATTCCGCGCGCCATACTTGTTGACCCTTGAACGGAAGTACGGTAATAAACCCTTTGGTATTTGTGATTTTAAGGGCTTCCGTTCCATTACTGAACTTAAAAGATATAATTTTTATACCGCCATGTTCTGCAAATACTTTTTCTTTTTCGGAAAAAAAACAACGCTGAAGAGTTATTTTCATGTTTTCACTCCTTATTATAATGAAATTGATCCGCGTTTGTTATATTTATATTTTTTTCAGTCTTCAAAAATAAAAGAGTAAATGTCCGCATCGCTCATTGTAAATTCAAGTTTGATCGGCTTACCGTGCAGTTCCGCAAGACTTTTTTCAAATTTGACCTCGCGGTCAACTCTGTCACCAAATATCTCGTTGCTTTTAAATCCTTCAATCTCCTTACCGTTTTTATCAAGTATTTTTATAAAAATTTTTCCTATCGCTGATGTGGCAAAATTTATTTTTAACTTGCTTCCCTTGAATGTAAATGGTTTTGTTGTAAGAATTTGAGGCTTAAAGGTAGCATGATATGACACAAACCCATCGATCCGTACAGTGTAGCGGAAAAGTTTTGATGGCTGGCATGTCCATTTGCCTTCAAAACAATACATTGACAATTCATTATCTGAATCTTTCTCACCTGTAGATGTTTCTATCATACCGCAGGCAGGATAGCAGTTCCCATAGACCCAATTCCATCTTGTTTCTGGGCCTGGAGTAAGCCAAGCCTCGTCAAAACGATGAAAGTTATAACCGTCGCGTGTCGACATAAAGACGCAGTCTGTAAGAGTGATTCCGAGACGCGGATCTATTTTTGAACGCAGACGTCTTGATGCCGGGTTCGGCATATCGTCAAAATTCGGGAGCCATTCGGGTTTTTGTACATATCTTGTAGGAAAGCCTGTCCATATATGAGGGGCGCGGTAATAAGGAGTTACATTATTTGTATAGAGGGGATAATCGGCCGCTCCGTCCCCGAAACTTATTCTTACTGGATCAGTCCATTCTCTGAAGTCTTCAGAAGTAATAACGCGAATATCACGTATACTGTATTCATCTGTTTCTTCATTATCGTGAAAGTCTCTTATATAGCAGTAGTATTTATTTGTAAGAGAATCCCAGAATGCAACGTTTAGAGTATCAAAGTGTCCTTTTTTTGAGACGAGTCGAAATTTTTTCCAATGTAAAGCGTCTTTTGAAATAAAACTCCACAAAGTTCCGTCCGGCATTTCGGCGACGGCTTTATATTTTTTTGCAGGGGTGGATTTCGGATTTTCATCCTTAAATGCGAAAAAGTCATTGCAGATACCGTCTTCACGGTCAAGAATAATATTATTGTTGGTATCACCGTCGTAATTCTTTATATGAAGATCGGGTCGTGTCCAGTGTATGCCGTCACGGCTTTCCGCGTAACATACTTTTATATCGCTGCCTGTATGTTCGGTTTTTGACGGATTCAACATTTTCCAACCGAGATAATACATCCGGTAAAGATCCCCGTCTTTCATTATATTATAATAATCGCATCCGTCACCTTCCCAGTCCATTGTGAGATGAAGGACCAGCTCTTTTTTTGTGGGTTGGTGTAAAAACGGTGTTGCTGTCGTATTGTCGGTATCTATCATGTAATCGTCCCAGAAAAGTTCCCGGCGCCCGCCAATGTCGATAACGTTCAATTATATCCCTCGCTTTATTTTCCGTTCAGATCTTTGCAGACATTTTCATTGATGTTTTCTTCTATCGCTTCCATTTGTTGACGTATTGAACCGCCGGAGGAGGCGATTGCGTTCGCGACTGCTTCCTGGAATGTGGTTACAACGGATGAGCCTATCATTTCTTTACTCCAGTCATAATGCATGTTCAATCCGTGTTCTTTATATATTTCGTAATCTTCCTGTGTGTTGAAAAAGTTTCTTGCCATGTATTCGTCATATCCGGTTTTACCGTATTTATCTGTAGGTTCAAAAAGAGCGTTTACAACTGTTCCGACAACGCTTTCACGCTCTGGATCATCAGTGTGCTTAAGAATCGATATTCCTGTTTCATGATATCCGAAATATGATGTGTATGTCGTTCCGTATTCTACATCAGGTCCGTATGGGAAAGGAAGCCAACCTACTGTGGATATTGCAGAACTTATCGCGTTACTTGCCGGTACAAGTGCAAAAGTTGCGTTTCCTTTTTCAAAATCTTCCTGGAATGAATTCGGCGCTATGGCTCCATCCATAAGAGTAATAGTTCTGGCCCATTCCAATGCGTGAACGGCATTGTCTGTGGTATAGCCGAAAACATATTCACCCTTGTTGTTTTTAATAATTACATCGCCTCCGTTTGCATATACGGCAATTGTCGGAAGACTGTTTACAAGGCTTATTCCGTATTTTGGGCGGTCAAGTTCCGGAGCCATTACGTCGGAAAGTAAGTCCTGGAACCCTGAAAATGTCCAAAGCCCGTTCTCTATCAGTTCGGCCGGTGTCATGTCGACACCGTATGAATTATATAGATCGACATTATAAATAAATGCGCCGTTATATTTGTCCGTAAACGGAAAATACATTGAGCCTTGTACAGGAAACGCGTAAAGAGCTCCCTGATATGTTGTGGCTTCTTTCCTTTGTTCTGATCCCCATTTTTCTTCATCTGTGGCGTCAAGAGTTTTCAGTGTATAAAGATCAACGAGCATTTCAGATTTATAAAGATCCAAAAGGTCCGCGAATGGTGCGCACAAAATATCTGTTGGAGTTTGCCCTGTCGCGTATGACGCGGCGAATTCAGATGTGCTTGTGTATGTGTCGCTTATTCTTATGATTTTACAGTTCAATTCTTCTTCTATTTTCATGCAGTGATCAAACATAGCCTCGCCCTCAGCTGTGTCTATATACGGATTCCCTGCAGAAGAAGGGTCAGCGTCAGGATCATCGCGTGGGTCTTCGGCTATAAATGATCCTCTGAAATAAAATTCTTCGCCTTTAAGACCTTCGTCCTGATTCCCGGAAGAGCCGCCTGTGTTGTTATCGCAGGCGGAAAAAATCATAAATGTACATACAATGCAAACCATCAGCAAAACAATTTTCTTTTTCATAATTCCTCCGTTATTTAACGTCATTCATAGTTTTATCAAGTTGAGCGTTTACTGCGTCTGCCACAGAGGCTATCACATTCGCGACAGATGAGGATCCTGACATTGCTCCGCTTATTTTTCCAAAAACTTCTGTGTAGAGCTCATCCGTAATTTCAAGCGAATAATTATATCTCATATTCGCCGCTTCGTCCAGATACACTTTGAAGCTTGCCTCGTCTCCGTCGTTGAAATAATTGCGGAAAAGGTATTGATTGTATTTTTCTTTCCCAAAATACGGGGTTGGTTCAAATAATTCGTTGAAAACATATCCCGCATCCTGGACGCGCTGAGGATCTTCGTTACGAAGTAAAAAAGTAATACTGTCCCGGTATGTTTTATACGCGGTATGCGTTGTCCCGTATTCCGCGTCAGGTCCGTATGGGAAAGGCAACCAGCTGAAATTATCACAATTATATGTAAAATCACTGAAAACACGGTATCCGTTTGTTGTCATGAAAACTATTCTGTCTTCATAAAATTGATCCATACCCGCATCATCCGTTGGTGTAGTCGCAATGTCTGTCATGCTGTAAATCGATTTTGCCCATTCGAGAGCTCTTAAAGCGTTTGGCTGGGAATACCCGAAAACATAATCGCCTCGGTTGTTTTTTACAACAAGATCCCCTCCATTTGCGTATACGGCAAGTACTGGCAGATCACCGTGAACAAAAGCCCATATTTTGTCGGTGGAATCGTTGGTGTACACTTTCGGTAAAAGTTCTTGAAACCCTGAAAATGTCCATTCGCCGTTTTCAAGCATTTCTTGGGGGGTGGAATCAAGGTTAAACGAGTTGTATGCATCATTATTCATAAGAAGGATCCCGTAATAACGGTGAGCATATGGGTAATAATCCGAGCCGATTGTGGGAAATCCGTAGAGAACGCCTTTGTAAGTTGTTGCCATCTGCCTGTCAGCGTTTCCCCATTTTTCATAATTCGTTTTATCGATAGCTTCTATTTCATCAATAGGAACAACATATCCTGCAAGATATAGGTCCTGCGCAAAAACTATTTCTCCGTACATGAAATCGGTTGGGCTTTGTCCTGCTGCAAACGACGCGGCAAACTCGCTTGCCGAAGACGTGGAAAGAGATTTTCTTATAATTTTGCAGTTAAGTTTTTGTTCTACTAAATCCACAGCTTCAAGCATTTTTTCTTCTTCGAGAGAAATTTCAGTCGTTGCCGCATTCTTTTTTGCTTCTTCCGCTTCTTCTTCGGTATAATCTCTCGGATTTGCCGGCATTATTGCGTTGCGAAAAATAAATTCCTGCCCTTCCATATCTCTATAGCCATCCCATGCCTGCCCTTCTATATGAAGTTCAGTTTCCTGCTTTGAACACGCAGAGAGAACAAAAAAGACAGTAAAAACTATCGCAAAAACAGCGAAAAAGCATTTTTTTGTCATAGAGCTCCTCCATAAGCATTTCTATATTTACATTATTATAATATTATAATATGGCAAAAGTTAGACAAAACCGAATTTCCTAAAAAATTTACATAAAGCTATTGACAAAGAATAAAAAATATATTATAATAATCCTCGACAAATGTTAAAGATGTTTTTTGCGGGTGTAGCTCAATGGTAGAGCCCCAGCCTTCCAAGCTGGTTGCGTGGGTTCGATTCCCATCACCCGCTCCAAATTATGCGCTTGTAGCTCAGGTGGATAGAGCAATTGCCTTCTAAGCAATGGGTCAGGGGTTCGAGTCCCTTCAAGCGCGCCATAAGATTTCTGATATTATATGTAATTATTGATTTTTATGCGATAAAAATATTCGGTGGGTATAGCTTAGTTGGTTAAAGCGCTGGTTTGTGGCACCAGAGACCGTGGGTTCGAATCCCACTATCCACCCCAGAAATACAGTCCGGACATGTTATTGCCGGGCTGTTTTTTTTATTCTGATAAAGAATTTTTGTTTATAATTTCAAGAAATACCGAATATACTTATAATGGAAATATGCAACTGAAAAAAACAGCTGTGGTAGTAGGCAGAGATTTCACGGCAACAGGTATTCCAAAGTTTTTTATTTGTGTGCATATGTTTTTTACGGGCTATACTGATAAATCCAGATACAAGATAAGCGGTGAACTTTTTTCGTAGTTTTTATTTTTATATTGACAATTGCTATTTTTTGGGATATAATAACAAGCAACAGGGAGGGGTTTTATGTCTGTTTTGGTAACGGGAGGCACAGGTTTTATAGGTTCACATACTTCAGTCGAGTTGTTAAATGCCGGATATGATGTTATAATTGTTGATAATTTGTGTAATTCTTCGCAGGATATTATTGAAAGAATTTTTGAAATCACAGGGAAAAAACCGATATTTTACAAAGCAGATGTGCGTGATAGGGTTGCGCTTGAAAAGATTTTTGAAGAGAACGATATTGATGTTGTCATACATTTTGCCGCGCTTAAAGCAGTTGGTGAAAGTGTCGTCAAGCCTCTTGAATATTATGAAAATAATATTGTAGGTACATTATCGTTATGTGACGCTATGCGCAGACACGGCTGCAGGAAAATAATATTTTCATCTTCTGCAACGGTTTACGGGTCGCCTAAAACTGTTCCTATAAAAGAAGATTTCCCTCTTTCCACAACAAATCCTTACGGAAGTACAAAACTCATGATGGAAATGATCCTTAAAGATATCTATGTTTCAGACCCTTCATGGAGTGTGGTGCTTCTCAGATACTTTAATCCGGTCGGCGCTCATGAAAGCGGATTGATAGGGGAGTTTCCTAAAGGTGTTCCCAATAATCTTATGCCGTATATCACGCAAGTAGGGATAGGCAAACTTGAATATCTTAGTGTATTCGGGAACGACTATCCTACAAGGGATGGGACCGGCGTACGTGATTATGTTCATGTCGTGGATCTTGCTGAAGGTCATATAAAAGCAATGGATAAAGCTTTGAACGAGACAGGGATTTATATATATAATCTCGGAACAGGGACAGGTTATAGTGTTTTAGAAATGGTTCATGCGTTTGAAGAAGTGAATCATGTAAAAATCCCGTATGTGATAAAACCGCGTCGTCCGGGCGATATTGCGGAATGTTATGCCGATCCTTCAAAAGCGTTTTCT
Organism: uncultured Clostridia bacterium; assembly: GCA_944382895.1. Classification (GTDB taxonomy): domain Bacteria; phylum Bacillota; class Clostridia; order Oscillospirales; family UBA644; genus QAKR01. The sequence goes on from CALWNV010000005.1 coordinate 44,631, forward strand.
GAGCTTGGTTGGAAAGCCAAACATTCCCTTAAAGATATGTGCAGTTCCGTATGGAGTTTTACAAAGAAAAATCTTTTATGATTTTTTTCAAATTCATTCTTAAACCGGGCTCTTTATCAAACCAAAGAGCCCGGTTCATGTTTTTTATCTGAGATCGATAAGCTGATTTTTTATAATATTACAAAGAACCTTTTCCGGCTACGATCATGAATATTTTTGTTGCATCCTGAATGTCTACACTGCCATTTTTATTTATATCCGCGGCAATAAAAGAATCTCCATCCAAAAGATTTTTCCCTGCGACGTGACGAAAAGCTTTCATTGCGTCCGCGACATCGATTTTTCCGTTTTTGTTAACATCGCCGAGCAGGATACTTGAAACAATGTTCTTATTTACGTCGATTGCCAGTGCTTTGCCTGATTTATCTTCAGCAGAAACCGATATATCAAACGCAGGGAACTCTTCAATTTCTTTGAGAACCTTGAATTTGGCGGAAAGTATAGTTGTTCCGTCACTGTTGGATTCGTTTTCCCTGGTGTCGGTAGCGATGAAAGAAAGGATATTTCGGTCTTCCGTTTGCAGTTTTTTTACAGTGATTGAATTGTCTTCTTTCGCGGTTTTGAAGTTACTGGACTGAATGATTTCATCGGTTGTTGATATAAGTTCAAGAGCTGAGGGGTCATAATTGATCTCAAGATCAAGTTTTCCTATATTTTTTTTCGTGGTTGGAAGGTTTACTGTCGCGGTTATTTCTTCACCGACCTGTGCGATAGTTGTATCGAACGTTATTTCCGCATCTGCCGGAACGCCTCCGAGCGTTACTTTGTTATAGAGATCAGGCCATGTAAGCGAAGTATTAAGATCAGCTCCTGTTCCAAAATCAAGAGCTATATAATAGGGAGATGCTCCTACCCAGTCCATCAGGACAAAGCCCAATCCGAATTCCGTACCGGGGACTCTTTCAATGATTTCATAATCAAGATGCATTGCGAACCATGGGATAAAAAACTCCATAGTATAATCGTTTTCGGTAAGAACCGAAGCTTTTTGCACGTTGAAATATGCTGATACATCTGATTTGAACTGTATATGCTCATAACAGCTTGCGGGACCTGAAACATCTTGTATATCTCCCGATTCGCCTTTTGAATATGGTGCAAAATCAAATAAAAATCTGTCCGCTGTATGTTCTGTATTTAAGGGATCTATCGCAAGCTGGACAACATCTACCGATGCATTGAGAGGACTGCCGTATTCGGGAGCGTTGAATCGGGTTTTGTCTTTGCCGATTACACAGAAATAAAGACCTCCGTCACCTTCACCATATTCAGCTTCATCTCCTCCGGCCACCCATTGTATATATATATCCCAACCTTCACATGCATCTTTTTTATCTTGTACTATGCCTTCGGTAACGGTCCCGCCCAACAAGGTTCCGTACCAATGATAGCCTTCATCATAATTTATGAAATAATGATATGCATTTGTCCATTCATTTTCGGACATAACGCCGTCAATTACAGGAGGGGTAAGGGTTTGTGGGATAGTATAATGCCTGTTTTCAAATTTACCTTCTTCAGCAGAACTTTGTATTTGGAAAGAAAAAAGAGCTGTAACAATGGTAATAGCCAGAAAAATCGTTAAAAATTTTTTTGTTTTCATAAATCTGCACCTCCCTGTTATTATAATTTTAGTATATAGTAAAAATTGAGAATTGTCAATGGGAATTATCTATAATAATTATTTATTCTTTTTATTGGTTTTGCCGGATTTCCCGCTACGACTGTGTTTGCCTCAACGTCTTTTATTACCACGCTGCCTGCGCCGATAACAGCGTTGTCGCCTATACTTACACCGCCTAATATTACAGAGTTTCCGCCTATCCACACGCCGTTTCCGATTTCTATCGGTGCGCCTGTTCCGATGTTTTTCAGTCTGCCTTCTATTTCAATCGGGTGCGCTGCGGTATAAAGGGATACATTGGGTGCAAATAAACAGTTATCACCTATTTTTACCGTAGCAATATCGAGAATAGTACAGTTATAGTTACAGAAAAAATTTTTTCCTATAAATATATGCGAGCCAAAATCACAGTAAAAATTCTGATTGATTTCACTACCTTCACCGATCGAGCCGAGGAGTTCTTTAAGTACGGCATTTCGTTCTTCTGTTTTTTCAATATCAAGCCGGTTGAATTTTTGGACAAGTTTTCTTGCACGCATAAGACCGGATTTAATTTCCGGAGCAGTCAAGTCATATGTGAACGCTTTGTCTGAGAGTTTGTTTTTCATAGCTGTATAAGCTCCTCTGTAGTTTTTATTATTATATCTGCCCCTGCGTTTTTCAGTTGGATTTCGGAGCGGTATCCCCAATTGACTCCTGCTGTTTTCATTCCGAGAGCCTTTCCGGTCATTATATCTTCAGGACTGTCTCCTACAAAAATAAAATCGGATATTGGAATATTGATAATATGAAGAATTTCGGCTGCAGCTGCCGGATCTGGTTTTGTCGGGATTTCAGGACGTTGCCCGCACACTGCGGAAAAATGTATATCAGGAAAATATTTTTTGACTATATTTTTTGTATCGTTATGTGGTTTATTCGATAAAACAGCGAGAAAATGGGTTTCAGACAAAATAGACAGACATTTTTCGATACCCGGGAACGGCTTTGTTTTTATATCGTTTGCGTTTGAGTATATTTTTATATAATCTGTAAAAACTTCTTCTGTCTTTATCCCTCCGGAAGCTCTTTCGGCAAGAATTTTTGCGCCGTTTCCTATGTAATTTTCATATTCTTTAATTGTATGGGTTGGCAGATTGTGTATTTGCAGCGCTTTATTCATCGCTGCTGCAATATCTCCAATCGTGTCAAGCAGAGTTCCGTCCAGGTCAAATATTATTCCTTTCATTTTCAATCACCGTATAAAGTTTAACACAGGGAATACGGTATTTCAACAAAGCTCTTGAAAATTTCAAAAAAAAGTGCTATACTTATATGCAGTATATCTCTGGATCGCTTTTATATATTATTTGTAAAAGATTTGGAGCGTTTATGAATCTTTGTCAATAGATTTATTTTTATTTTCCGAGCCGATTTTTAATATCATAAAAAATTTTTTAATGAGGTGAAAAGAGTGCATATTTACGGCAAAAAAGTATGGCTTGCGGCTGATTGCTATTTTGATTCCGCATATAATGGGCAGGTCAGTCATGAGGCTATATGTGTTCTTAATACATCAGATAAGGATGCCCAGATAAATATTACTTTGTTTTTTGAAGACAGAGAACCTTTAGGCGGATTTACAGCAAAATGCGGTGCGCGCCGTACAAATCATATCAGAATGGACAAACAGAAAAACTGTGACGGGAAAACCGTACCTAAAGATACGCCATATGCGGTGCTTGTGGAAAGTGATGTTGATATCGTATGTCAGTATACAAGACTTGATACTGCACAAAGCGAAATGGCATTGATGACTACTATTTGTTATTGAGGAGAGATTTTTATGCAGAAAAAAGGTTCTGTTTCGGTGCAGACTGAACATTTATTCCCTATTATAAAAAAATGGCTTTATTCCGATAAGGATATATTTCTCAGAGAACTTGTGTCGAATGCATGTGATGCTGTTACTAAACTACGTCATTTGTCCGCGATAGGTGAAGCGCAGGGGATAAATGATGATTTTTCCGTAAACGTGTTGTTGGATAAAGACGCAGGAACATTGACAGTTTCTGATAACGGAATCGGGATGAGTGCTGATGAGGTTTCCAAATATATTAACCAGATAGCTCTTTCCGGAGCACTTGATTTTATACAAAAATATGAAGGAGAAAACGAAAGTGTCTCAAAGGACGGTATCATAGGCCATTTCGGACTTGGATTTTATTCTTCATTTATGGTCGCTGATACTGTTGATATAATTACAAAATCATATACCGACGCACCCTCATGTAAATGGACGGGCAATGATGAAGGCGACTATGAGATGTCGGACGCTGACAGAGGAAGCAGGGGTACCGACATAGTTCTACATATAAACGAAGATGAAAAAGAATATCTTGACAGGGATCGTATAAAAAAGGTTCTTGAAAAATATTGCTCTTTTATGCCTGTAAAAATAGTTTTCTCGGTAAAAGGAGAAAAAGACACTGTTACTGTTAATGAAACCGAGCCGCTCTGGCAAAAGAATCCTTCCCAGTGTACCGAGGAAGAATATGCGGATTTTTATAAAAAAGTTTTTTCGGATTTTAGGGAGCCTCTTTTTCACATCCATATAAACGCTGATTATCCGCTTGATTTCAAAGGCATACTTTACTTTCCGAAGCCGGGGCATGAATATGAAAACCTTGAAGGGCAGGTAAAGTTATATTACAACCGTGTATTTGTAGCTGACAATATAAAAGAAGTTATTCCTGAATATCTTATCATGCTCAAAGGTGTTCTGGATTGCCCTCAACTTCCGTTAAATGTTTCTCGAAGCTATCTACAGAGTGACGCATATGTAAAAAAGGTTTCCGCGCACATTGCCAAAAAAGTTTGTGATAAACTTGTTTCCATGCACGATACAATGCCTGATGATTATCGTAAAATGTGGGATGATCTTAAAATATTCGTTGAGTATGCGTGTCTTAAAGACCAGAAATTTTATGATAAAGTCAAATCTGCTGTTCTTTTCAAAACTGTCTCGGACGAATATGTTTCGTTGGATGAATATCTTGAAAAAAGAGATGATAAAAAGGTATATTATACAACAGACACAACGTCCCAGGCATTATATATAAATGCTTTCAAAAGTGAAAATATTGAAGTTCTTGTGATGGATAATGTTATCGACGCAAACTTCATTCAGTTTTTGGAACAGACAGAAAAGGATGTCAGGTTTTTACGGGTTGATGCTGATTCTGAGGCTCTTAAAGAGAACTCGGAAACATCCGGGAATGAAATATTGGAAAAAATATTTAGAGATGTTTCCCAAAACAGTTCACTTAAAGTTATATGCAGTTCACTTAAAGATGAAAATATTCCTGCTCTGCTTAATCTTTCAGAAG